>JAFLRW010000013.1 GCA_022511285.1 Duncaniella sp. | reverse complement strand
TAGCCAATCTGGTCCTCCCTCTGATAGGCGAGGGCGAAGTGTTCTACAAAGGCAAGAAAATCAAAGGGGCCGAGCTGCTCGATATATTCGGCTGGGAGCCGATTCGTCTCCAATCTAAAGAAGGCCTTGCCCTCCTTAACGGCACTCAGTTCATGAGTGCAACGGGCATAAAGGCCCTCATCGACGGGTGGCACCTTGTGAAGTGCTTTGACCTGTTCGGTGCTATGTCGCTCGAAGCTTTCTGCGGACGCATCGAACCCTTCTTGCCGCAGCTCCATGCCGTCCGCCCTCACGCCGGTCAAGTCGAGACCGCAGCAATTTTTCGCAAAATCCTCGATGGGAGCGAGATTATCGGCAGCGACAAGCAGTATGTTCAGGACCCATACTCCTTCCGCTGCATCCCGCAGGTCCACGGCGCCGTCCGCGACGCTATGATTCACGTCACAAAGGTGCTCCACACCGAAATCAATTCCGTTACTGACAACCCCACAGTCTTCCCCGACGATGATCTGGTGGTTTCCGGCGGCAACTTCCACGGCGAGCCTCTCGCCTTAGCCTTCGACTATATGGGCGTGGCTCTCGCCGAGCTTGGCAATATCTCCGAACGCCGTGTGGCGCAACTAATCCTCGGCCTGCGAGGTCTCCCCGAATTCCTCGTGGCTAAGCCGGGGCTTAACTCCGGTTTTATGATTCCGCAATACTCCGCTGCCTCAATGGTGAGCCAAAACAAAATGTATGCCTGGCCCGCTTCATGCGACTCTATTGTCAGCTCCAACGGCCAGGAAGACATCGTCTCCATGGGGGCAAACGCTGCAACTAAACTCCACAAAATTATCGACAATCTCAAATACATCGCAGCCGTTGAGCTGATGAATGCCGCACAGGCCATTGATTTCCGTCGCCCGCTCAAATCAGCTCCGATTATCGACTCTTTCCTCAAAGCCTACCGCGCTGAGGTCCCGTTCGTTGAGGAAGATGTCGTGATGCAGGACTACATCGCAAAAACCATCGCCTTCCTCAACCGCTACTCCATTGAATACTAACCCCCTCACTTCCCCCCGCTGATGCAAGCCTGTTGCGGCTCAAGGCGTTTTATTGTGTGATAGGAGGTTAAAGATTGTCAAAAAACTTGCCCATCCGGCGATGTTTTCGTAATTTTGTATTGCGAAAGCACGAATTATTGTGCCAGCCAAGCTTTGTTGACTTGATTTTAATATTTATTAACTCATCTCTAACTAAAATCCCAGGCCTATCGAAACATTGTTACTCTAAAACAATTAAGTCTGATAAGTAATGGAACAACTGACTAAGCTGACCGACTCTCAGTTGGTTGCTGCTTATGCCAACAATAATAACGAGGCATTTGATATCCTGCTCGAACGTCACAAGCAGAAGGTGTACACCTACATCCTACGCATTGTGAAGAACCCCGATTTGGCCGACGATATTTTCCAAGAGACTTTTGTCAAGGCCATTGTAACCATACGCCAGGGACGCTATACCGAACACGGCAAGTTCTCCGGATGGCTCTCGCGCATAGCGCATAATCTGATTATCGACCACTTCCGCCAGTCGCGCCTCGAAAACACCGTCTCGACCGACGACGATTCTTGCGACATGCTCAATCGCCGCGACCTATGCGACGGAACCGTCGAAGACGCTATGGTGGGCGAGCAGATTGATGAAGACCTTCGTCGCATTGTCATGGCCCTTCCCGACCCTCAGAGAGAGGTCCTGGTCATGAGAATGTATCGCAATATGTCATTCAAAGAGATTGCGGAGGCCACCGGTGTCAGCATAAATACTGCCCTCGGGCGTATGCGATATGCCATTTTGAACATGCGTCGTATTGCCGATGAAAAGAATATAGTCCTCGCTGTCTGACTCTGTGAAACTTCCTGTCATCCCCTCGCTGATATCCGCCCCGAGAGCTATGCTCCTCACGGGGCTGATGCTTTTTGTGGCTTTTCGTTTGGCTGCGAGCGAGGACGATGCCGACTCGATTGACCGCATGCCGCGCTTTCATGGCGCTCTGCGAGGTCGCTACGAAGTGGCCTTCGACGACGACACCCGACAACGCTTCCAGTTGCGCAACGCTCGCCTTTCCATCGAGGGGCTCATTACTCAGAATATCGACTGGTTTGTCCAGGCCGACCTCTGTGACCGGGGCAAGATGAAGATTCTTGATGTCTGGGCGCGATTCGAACCCCTCCCCGGGCTGCGATTCCAGGCCGGTCAGTTCAGATTGCCTTTTGGCACCGATTGCTTCAAAGCCCCGGCAAATTATATTTTTGCAAATCGTTCGTTCATTGGCAAGAACATCTGCAATGTCCGTGGTGTCGGAGCTAAAGTGGCCTGGACCCACAGGGCGCTCACTTTGGAGGCCGGGGCTTTCAACCCCACATCCATCACCGACCAGGAGCGCTGGTGTCACTCCCTGGCCTATGCCGCCAAAGGCTCGCTCGCTCTCCCGGGTGGACTCACATTGGCATCCGGATTCAAGACTGTGGTGCCTGACGCTGTCCGCATAAATCTTGCCGGAGCAAGCCTCTCATGGCGTCATCGGGAGCTAACTCTGGAGGGTGAGTATATCTACAAACACTACACTCGCTCTGCCCACGTCGATGCCCACGCCTGGAATCTGTGGGCCGACTATGGCTTCCCAATCCGCCGGGGGCTATTTAATCGAGCCTCCATACAAGGCCGTTGGGATGCTATGACTGACCACTCGTCAGGCATTCGAAATGCCTCCGGAAGGCTTGTCACCGACGATTCTGCTCGCAAGCGTATCACCGTTGGAGCCACTCTGTCCTATCTACACAAGGTGGTGAAATGCGACTTCCGTTTGGACTACGAAAAATATTTCTATCGCCACGGCACAATCCCCCCGGGGCCCGATGCGGCCGACAAACTTTGTGCCGAAGTTGTGGTGAAGTTCTGATATTTAACAAATATTCTCTACACTCCTGAGATTATGAAAATTGCGCTTATAGGTTACGGCAAGATGGGACACGCCGTTGAGAAAATTGCCCTCGCACGTGGCCACGAGATTGTGGCCGCTATTGATGAGGCCAATCAGTCCGATATCGACTCCGCTGAGTTTGCTGCGGCCCAAGTGGCTATTGAGTTTACCACTCCCGCCTCCGCTCCCGCCTGTATTGAAAAGGCGGTGGCCAAAGGTGTAAGGGTGGTCAGCGGTTCTACGGGGTGGTATGACTCTCTCCCCGATGTGGCCCGAAAGGTCGAAGAGGCCAATTCGGCCCTCCTTGCCGCAAGCAACTTCTCTATCGGGGTCTATGTCTCGCGCTTGGTGGCTCGCAGACTTGCCGAAATCATGGGACATCTTCCGCAATACGACCTATCCCTCTCTGAAACACACCACATCCATAAACTCGATTATCCCTCAGGCACGGCACTGACTATGGCCGCTGATATCGTTGAGGCTGACTCGCTCCTCTCTGCCTATACTTCTATTGGCGAGGTAAGGGTGCCCGACGGCGACGGCGCACCTGTGGTCGTGGCCTCTGACAAGGCTCCCGAGTGTATGCAGGGTGTGCTCCCGGTGCTCGCTATCCGCCGCGGCGAGGTGCCGGGCATTCACACTCTCTCCTGCGACTCTGAGGTCGACACCATTACCCTCACTCACGAGGCTAAGAGTCGCGATGGCTTTGCTCTCGGTGCCGTGATGGCCGCTGAATGGCTGGCCGACCGTAAGGGTGTGTTCTCCATCGACGATATGATGAAGTCAATTCTTAATATCCCGGCCTTATGACATCAGAACATTCCTCTTCGCTCCGCCCCGGATTCAGAGAGCGCATCAGAGCCGTGCGCACCTCTCGTTGGCTCCGTTTCTCTGTGGTCTCGTTAATCTTCTTCTTATGGGTGGCATGGCTCGGCTCCTGGTGGGTGGCGCTATTCTGGTTTCTCCTTCTCGATATTTATATTTTGGGATATATCCCTCTGACTTGGTGGAAACGCTCCTCATCCCCGGTAGTCCGTTGGGTGATGAGCTGGGTTGATGCTATCGTATATGCCTTGGTATTGGTCTACTTCGTGTTCACATTCATCGGTCAGAACTACCAGATTCCCTCATCTTCACTTGAAAAGTCTCTTCTGGTGGGCGACTATCTTTGGGTCAACAAGATGGTATATGGCCCGAGGGTTCCTCAGACGCCTATCCATTTCCCGTTGGTGCAGAACACATTTCCAATCATCAACTCCAAGAGCTATCTTGACCACCCTCAGTGGGAATATCATCGGCTTAAAGGGCTTAGAAAAGTGCAGCGGGGAGATATTGTAGTGTTCAATTTCCCCGCCGGCGACACCGTCTGCGTTAAGGTGCAGAACCCCGATTTCTACACCCTCGTGCGCCTCTATGGACGTGAGACCGTCTTATCCAATCCTCAGACATTCGGCCAAGTGATTTGGCGCCCGGTGGACCGTCGTGAAAATTACGTGAAACGTGCTGTGGGGCTCCCCGGAGAAAAAATCAAGATAGTTGACGGCGTTATCCATATTAATGGTAAGCCCATCGAACAGCCCGACAATGTGCAGTTCAATTATTATTTTCAGCTCAAGTCCGGCTCGATGACGGAGGCTCAGTGGGAGGCGCTCGGGATTGCCGAGGACGACCGTCACATTGTCCCGGTGACTCCCGAAGATATTGAGGCCCTTAAGGCTCTTGATTTCACTGTCAATGATGATGGCACTGTTCCGACACTTTATGCTGCACCGCTCACGGCGGCTATGGTTGAGGCGCTCGAGGCCGACAAGTCGGTGAGCAGGGTGATGCGGATGCCGGCGCAGCCGGGCGAAATGCTCTATCCTGCCGGTGTCGCCGACTCTTGGACAAGGGCTGACTACGGCGAGCTTTGGATTCCTCGAAAAGGTGCTGTATTGGCCATGAGTCAACGTGCCTGGGATATCTACGGTCGGGTGATTCGCGACTATGAAGGCAACCACGATGCTGTGTGGCGCGATTCCAAGCTCTGGATTGACGGCGCCCCTCACGATTCTTACACTTTTAAGATGGACTACTACTTTATGATGGGCGATAATCGCGACAATTCTCTGGATTCCCGCTATTGGGGCTTCGTCCCCGAGGACCATATTGTGGGCTGTCCCGAATTGGTGCTTATCTCCTTTGATAAGGATAAAAGCCTCTTCAATGGCGGCATCCGCTGGAATCGTGTGCTGAAAGATGCCAACCCTGATGCTCCCAAGTTTCAGCATAAGTGAGTCGCCCCGTTCCCTATCCATCCCTTGCTTTGGCTCTCCCGCCGCGACTATGCGGCGAGGTGGGACTGTATGTCGCTGCCTGGAGTGCCGGCTGCTCGGCGCAGCGTTGGGACATCCCTTTCGATAAACGCGACAAAGCCACTCACCGCTTCACGATTGCCGACACCCGCGGGCGTCTCGACCTCACGGTCCCGATTGTTAAGCCTCATAGTCATCGCTGCCTTTGGAATAGCATTGAGGTGAGCGCTCACGGCGGTTGGTGGGACGTCCATAGGGTGGCGCTCGAGAGTGCGTATGGGCGCACTCCATACTTTGAATTTTACATCGACCGGTTCCTCCCGATGCTCTCCGCCGGGGTCACCGAGCGTTTTCCGTTGCTGGTTGACCTGGCATTGGCTTGGGATGCAGAGATTCGTTCTTGTCTTGGATTAGAGATAGACAGAATTGATGATGCCATCCCTCTTGTCTCTTCGATTCCCGCCACTCTGACACCTTACAGGCAGATTCGGGCCGGGCGGCTCGGGTTTATCAGCGGCCTTAGCATTCTTGACCTCCTGTTCAATCTTGGTCCGGAGGCTCAGCTATGGCTTCACGCAAATGCTTTTCACGCAAATGGCCCCCGTTTATAACAATTATTAATTTCATTATGCGTGGCGATGTGGCACTTTTTTTGTAACTTTGCACAAATATGGACTTTAACACCACCACTTTTATGAAACGACATTTATTCGCAATAATCCCGGCGTTACTCATACTGATGCTCGCATCGTGCGGCCCTGTCAAAGATGTGATCTATCTTCAGGACCTCCCGCCCAACACTGAACTTACCCTGCAGTCGGATGGTGATCTCAGGCTTATGCCGGGCGATAAAGTATCCGTCAATGTCTACTCTCGCGACCCCGAGTTGGCAAGCATGTTCAATCTTTACTCCGGTGGTCAGAGTTCTGCCGGCGGCTACAATTCCGGCCGTGGCAATTCATATTATGCTTATACCGTCGACACCAACGGCAATATTGATATGCCAATCATTGGCAGCATCCACGTTGCCGGTCTCACTCGTCTTGAAGTGGCTGATTTGGTGAAATATCGTCTCCTCTCCGGAAGCTTGTTGCGCGACCCGGTGGTTATAGTCAACTTCCCTGACATGGCTTTCTATGTCATTGGTGAGTCGGGAGTTGGACGGCATACATTCCCCGACGATAAACTCACAATTCTCGAAGCAATCTCCCTCTCCGGCGACCTCACCATTCAGGGTAAGCGCCGTCACGTGCGTGTGCTTCGCACCGAGGGAAAAAAACAACACACTTATGAGATTGACCTCACCAAAGCTGATGCCGTCTACGACTCTCCTGTCTATTATGTCCGTCAAGGTGATATGATTTATATTGAGCCTACTCAGATAAAACAAAACCAAGCTTCTGCCAACGGTAGCAGCTATATGACTCCCGGATTCTGGGTGTCTATGTTGGGCCTTGCATCAACTCTCATAGTCCTTTTTACTAAATAATTATGCAGCGAAATCTCGACACCAACAATAATAATCTCTCTCTCGAAGAGAGCAGTGCCCTTATCAACACGCAAGTCCCTTCCAAACACACTAACGACACTTTCGTTAAAATCAAGGATAGCGTTTTCCTGTTTCTCGGCAATTGGCAATGGTTTGTCCTAAGCCTTGCTGTCGCTTTGGGGGCGGTGTTCTATTATCTTCAGATTACGCCGTTTATCTACCGATCTACTGCATCAATCCTTATCAAGGCGGAAGATAAAGCCGGTGCCGCCACCGAAGAGTTGATGAGCCAGCTCGGAATCCACGGGACTTCGGTAAATATCACCAACGAGATTCTTGCCATCACTACCGTGGCATCTACTCGTGAGGTGGTCAACCGTCTTAACCTATCTGTCGAGGCATATCACAAAGGTCCGTTCCACGACAATCTTGCCTACGGCATCGACCTCCCCGTCACTGTCAAATTCCCCGATTTTGCCGACACTGACGAGGCTTCATTTACTCTGAAGCTCAGTAAAGATAGCACCATCACCGTCTCGAATATGAATCTTAACGGTCACGACTTTGAAGGCGCTCTCTCTTTCCGTCTGGGACAAACCGTTAAAACTCCGATGGGCATTGTCTCGGTGACTCCATCACCATACTATGTGTCGGGTAAGTCTGACCAGCTATTGGTTAAGCGCAGATCCATGCGATCTACAGTCAACGGACTTAATGCCGCCATTAGAGTCTCTCAGCGAAATCAAAGAGCCTCAATCATTAATCTGGCCATTAACGATGTGTCACGTGCCAGAGGTGAGGATATCCTGGCCACCCTTATTGCCGTTTACAATGAGGGCTGGATTAAAGACCGCAACCAAATCACCGCCGCCACCACCGATTTTATTCGCGAGCGCCTCAGCATTATTGAGAGCGAGCTCGGAAGCGTCGATTCTGACATCTCTGACTTCAAAAGCCGAAACCTTATGACAAGCGTCGGGGCTGTCGGCGGTATCGCTCTCAATCAGGCCACTTCAACCGAAGAGCAAGGACGTGAATTGGATACACGCCTGTATATGACTCGTTATCTCAAGAATTATCTTCTTGATGGTATGCATTCGCGCGACCAGCTTCCTGCTAACACCGGCATCGGTAGCCCTACCATTGAAAGTCAGATTGCGACATATAATGCACTCCTTTTGCAGCGAAACAATCACCTTGCAGTCTCTTCCGAACAAAACCCATTGGTGATGGATATTGACCAAAAACTGGTCACTATGAAGCAATCGATTATTGCATCGCTCGACAATGAGTTAACCATGTTGCAGACCAAACGGTCCACTGTCAACGATGCACGTTCTCAAGCCGTCAGCAAGCTCGCCGCAAACCCTCAACAGGAGAAATACCTCCTCTCTGTAGAACGTCAGCAGAAAGTCAAAGAGTCGCTCTACCTGTTCCTACTTCAGAAACGTGAGGAAAATGAACTCTCTCAGGCTTTTACAGCTTATAATACCCGTGTGATGGACCAGCCCTCTTCCGACCCCATCCCAGTCAGCCCTAACTCTATGTTCTTAGTGGGGATTGCTGCCTTAATCGGATTGTGTCTCCCGGCTGTGATTCTGCTGGTTATCGAGGCGTTCAACACTGCGGTGCGCGGTCGTAAGGACCTTGAAAACCTCCACGCTCCCTTTGTCGGTGAGATTCCTCAGGCTATGACCGGCAAGAAAGGTGGCAAAAAGCGTCCTATGCCGGCTGAAATTACCGAAACGGAGCTGGTGGTCAAGGAGAAGAGCCGAAATGTGATGAACGAGGCTTTCCGTGTGGTCCGTACTAACCTTGAGTTTATTCTCGGATTCGAGAGCGGACATCACGTGGTGATGCTGACATCGATGAATCCCGGGTCGGGTAAGACGTTCATCACCATCAACCTCGCAAATGTGCTCGGCATTAAAAACAAAAAGGTCATAGCTGTTGACCTTGACCTGCGTAGAGCTTCGCTCTCAAAATATGTAAACTCGCCTGAAAAGGGTGTGTCAAACTTCCTCTCCGGCCAGATTCCCGACTGGCGCGAGGTGGTGCAAAGTGTGGGGGCTATTGAGGTGCTCCCCGTCGGTACTCTTCCGCCAAACCCCACCGAGCTCCTCTTCACTCCTCGATTCAGCAAGCTCATTGCTGAGCTAAAGGAGCAGTATGACTATGTATTCGTTGACTGCCCTCCCGTGGAAATTGTGGCCGATGCGGCCATTATCTCACGCCACGTTGAAATGACTCTGTTTGTGGTGAGAGCTCACGTCCTTGACCGTTCATTCCTCCCGGATATTGAAAAGTGGTATCAGGAGCGTCGATTCCCCAACCTGTCAATTCTCCTCAACGGCACTCGCCAGGAATTCTCTCACTACGGGTATTCACGTTACGGATATGCCCGATATGGTTACCACTACGGAAATTACGGCAAATACCACTCTTACTCCGAGGAGTCATAAGCCCTTGACGATAATCTTGACTCCGTTCATTTCCTGATGACTAAAGTCGCAATCATCACCTGTCACGATGTGTATAATCACGGTGCATCGCTCCAAGCCTATGCGCTGTCACATTATGTGTCCTCTCTCGGGTGTGATGTAAGGATAATTGATTATAAACCCCCATATCTTTCAAGACACTATTCTCTTACAGCGGTAAATAATCCGAAGTGGGACTACCCGATTCTGAGATACGTCTATCTTCTCGCCAAGCTGCCACAAAGATTGGCTAATCTGAAAAACAAGCGAAGATTTGACGAGTTTACTAAAAGGATGCTCCCGCTCACACGTAGGTATCGCTCTATCGACGAATTGCGCTCAGAGCCTCCGCAGGCCGACATATACATTGCCGGAAGTGACCAGATTTGGAATCCGATTTTCCCGAATGGCCGTGACAGTGCTTTCTTCCTTGACTTTGGGCCAAAACAAACAGCGCGTATATCCTATGCCGCAAGTTTCGCAATACCTGAAATTCCTTCCGAGGAGATTTCCGGTATGACACGCCGACTGAAGCTCTTGGACGTTATTAGCATCAGAGAACGCTCCGGGCTCAGCGTGCTGCAGTCTATGGGGTTGAACGGGACCTACGTCTGCGATCCCGTCTGGTTATTAGACAGAAATCAGTGGCTAAATATTGCCAATGGCGCTCAGCTGCCGCAGTTGCCGTCAAGATATCTGCTCGCTTACGGCATGGGGCCGGTTCAGGATATTGCCGAGCGCGTGGCCGATGAGGCTCGGACTCAAGGTCTGCCGGTTATCTCGGTAGGTGACTACATTCGCGATACATTGTTCCTCCCTGATATTGGTCCCAAGGAATTCTTAGCGCTTATAAAAAACGCTGAGACTATTGTGACAAATTCTTATCACGGCTTGATTTTTGCATCCATTTTCGGCACACGTTATATCCCGATGATGAGAAATGACCTGCCGAATGAGCGCTTAAATGATTTTTTAGCCACATCTGATGCTCAGCGTGCCGAACTGATTGACCTCTCTCGTCAATATCTTATCTCTCATCTTAAATTCTCAAAATCCGCTTTATGAGTCGCCCAAAGAGAGTTTTCATTGCTATGCACTATCTCGAAATTGGAGGTGCAGAGTCTGCTCTAATCGGGCTGCTTGATGCCTGGGACTATGACCGCGCTGAAGTGGATCTTTTTATATATGCTCATCGCGGCGAATTGATGCGCCACATCCCTGAGCGAGTCAACCTTCTGCCGGAAATAAAAAGCTATTCGGCTATTGAAATCCCCGCAATTCAGGCTCTGCGTCATGGTTGTTTTGGGGTTGTTGCCGGTAGATGGCTTGCCAAACGCACATTTGCCCGATATGCTCGAACGGCTCCCAAGGTGCACACCGATGCCATGCAAGCCCATATAGGGCGTTGTGTCACTCCATTTCTCCCGGCTATCGGAAACGGCGTTTATGATCTCGCCATCTCCTGGCTCACTCCTCATCATCAGGTGCTCAAGAAAGTTAAAGCTCGTAGAAAGGTTGCCTGGATACACACGGATTATTCCTATATCCCGACTGACCGCTCCGTTGAGCTTCCTATGTGGGCTGGCTTTGACCGCATTATATCCATTTCCCCGGCTGTCACGGAGAGTTTCTGCAGTCAATATCCCGAACTCAGAAATCGAATCTCGGAGATTGAGAACATTATGCCTGTCCAGGCAATCAGGCGTCGGGCTCTTGAATCTGTCGACACAGGGATGTCTCCCGACCATTTCGATATTCTATCCGTGGGACGATATGCCGAGCCTAAAAATTTTGAAAGCATTCCGGGCATTATGCGTCGTATGATTGAACTGACCGGACGTGATGATTTGCGCTGGCATATTATTGGCTATGGTGACGGCGAGGCTTTAGTCCGGTCGAAGATTGCTGAAATGGGGATGGAAAACCATGTGATTCTCCACGGAAAGCAAGCCAATCCATATCCATTTATGGCTGCCTGCGACCTGTATGTCCAACCTTCGCGATATGAAGGAAAGTCCGTTTGCGTGCGCGAGGCGCAGGCTTTAAATCGTCCGGTGGTTATTTCAAACTATTCTACCGCACGTTCACAGCTCATTGATGGCATCGACGGTCTCATATTCCCGCTCGACTCTGAAGAGTTGGCCAAAGGCATCGCTCGGGTGATTAATGACCAATCCCTGCGTCACAATCTTGCAGCCGAGTGCGCCAAGCGGGATTATTCTAATCGCTTTGAAGTTGAAAAAGTTTACTCACTAATTCCCGATTAAGAGGCGCTATGATTCCGAAAGTGATACATTATTGTTGGTTTGGTGGCCGGCCTCTTCCCGAAAGTGCGCAGCGTTGCATCAGGTCGTGGCAACGTTTTTTGCCCGATTGCGAAATACGTCGCTGGGACGAGAGTAACTATGATATAAATGCCGTTTTATATACTCGGCAAGCCGCTGAAAAGGGGAAATGGGCGTTTGTGAGTGATTACGCTCGCTTTGATGTGCTCTATCGCTATGGCGGCATCTATTTCGATACTGATGTTGAGGCGATAGCGCCGTTTGATGATGTTGTGGCAGCCGGCGCTTTTATGGGATGGGAGAAAAGTCCTCTCGGTGTGGCCGTTAATCCCGGACTGGGTATGGGGGCTGAACCGAGCCTCTCGTTCTTTAGGGAGGTGCTCGATTACTATGCCCGCACGCCATACCTTGACCCGAATGGTAACATCCTTCCGGGCACGGTGGTGAAACACGTCACAGACCTGCTCCTGTCACACGGCTTAATCCTTGAAAATGACTCTCAGTGTGTAGCGGGCATCACTGTATATCCCTCGGAATACTTTAATCCATTAGACGATGCTACGGGTCGCATCACCCTGACGCCTAACACTCACAGCATCCACCATTACGATAAGAGCTGGTGCGATGATTATGGCCCAATCCGAACACGGGTGATGCGTGCGCTACATCGCTGGTTTGGAACTGATATTTTCTCGCGCATCCGAAAATTCTCAGCTATATGGAAGAAGAATCACTGATACCCAAAATCACTCCTTTAGGGATTCTATATGTGGCAGGATTCTTTATTGTCATTGAATCCGTGCTCCTGTCGATGTCGGCAAGGGGAAGATTGACACGCTCTGTCGAGGAGAAGGGAGCATTCTTCTTTCCATTGCTTATCTCCATCTTTTTTACCTGGTGGATTGGCACTCGCCCATATAGCGGATATGGCGACACCATAAACTATTATATGGGCTACCAATCCGGTCTGGCTAACGGCGCCGGCGAAATTATTGTCAATTTCGGCGCAGAGTGGGTCTGGAGTGCATTGACTATAATCTGTATGAACTCCGGCTTGGATGCCACGGGATATTTCACGGTGGTTGCCGCCGGATATATGCTGACCGCTATGTGGGCAATTAAAAAGTTTGTCCCTACATCACCAATGATCGGCCTTCTATTTCTGATTTCATCACTGTTTTTCTTCTCTTTCGGTGTCAACGGTATTCGCAATGGCCTTGCCTGCCATCTCCTGCTTCTGGGTATGGCTTTTTTCATGGAAGACAAGAGGGTCATAGCCGGAGTGATTGCCCTATTGGCTATGGGTGTCCACCGCTCCGTGATGCTCCCTATCGCGGCTTCAATTGCCGGAATGACCGTGGTGCGGAATCCAAAATATGCGTTTTATATTTGGCTTGCGTCAATCCCTCTTTCGTTCGTATTGGGAGGATTTTTCACCGGTTTCCTGGCCGGCCTTGGTGTCGATGACCGTATGGCATCTTATGCGGAGGGTTATAACGATAACGTTTATACCAACACAGGCTACCGATGGGACTTCCTTCTATACAGTGCTATCGGGGTCTACTACTATTGGCATGTTAATCTACGCAAGAAGAAACGTGACGGGTGGTATAATCTTATTGCCACCACATATATGCTTTCCAATGCCGTTTGGGTGATGATTAATCGTATTGAATACTCCAATCGCTTTGCTTACCTCTCTTGGTTCCTTATGCCGGTGCTTTTTGCCTATCCTCTTTGTAATATGAAAGCGTGGGAGCCTAATCAAAATGAGATGGCCTCAAAGATTCTGTTTGGATATTGGGGCATTTCATTGTTTATGTATACGTTCTATTGGTAATTTATGTCAAAGACCCTCACTGTTTTTACCCCAACCTACAACCGGGCCCATCTGCTGCGAAGAGTTTATGAAAGCCTTGTCACGCAGACATCGGATGATTTTGAATGGCTTGTGGTCGATGACGGCTCCACAGATTTCACGCAGGAGTTGGTGCGCGAGTTGATGGCCGAAAACAGAATTCCTATAAGATACATTTATAAGGATAATGGAGGCCTGCACACCGCTTACAACACTGCCTATGCCAATATTGACTCCGAACTCTGTGTCTGCATCGACTCCGACGATTTTATGCCGGAGCGTGCAGTGGAGACCATTATCAACACTTGGCGTGAGCGAGGGTCAGAACGTTATGCAGGCCTGATTGGGCTTGATTTGCGCATCTCGGATATGCAGCCGATAGGCGGACTATTCCCCAATGGGATGAACGAGGTGTATTTCCCTGACCTGCGTATCCGAAAGTTGCATATCGGTGATACTAAACCTGTCACAGTGACCAAACTGATGCGACAGGTGGCTCCCCAGATAGGATACGAGGGGGAGAAGCATTTTAACCCGGTCTACATGCTGTTGCAGGTCACGGATACTATGCCTATGATTGTAATAAATGAACCATTGTGTATAGTGGATTATCAGACCGGGGGCGATTCTATGAGCGCCGGAATATTCCGTCAGTATGTCGACTCGCCACGCTCGTTTGCCAAGCTGCGCAGGTTGGAGCTGTCGCTCAATCGAGGGACATTGCGCAACTCCCTGCGCTGTGCCGTGCATTATGTGGCCTGCAGTCACATTGCTTCGGATGGCGATTGGCTGCGTGAGTCTCCCTGCAAGGCTCTCACACTGCTTGCCGCGCCGGCCGGATGGCTCCTGAGTTACTATATCCGTTACCGCGCATCAAAATGTTAAGCTATACAGTTGCCATACGCACACTTGCTCTTGCGCCCGAGACGTTGCTGAGGGTGATTGAAGGTGTCTTCAGTCAGACTGTTGCTCCGCGGAGTGTGAGAATCTATATAGCCGAGGGCTATGCTCCTCCACAGTGGCGTGTGGCCGACGAGCGCTATATCTCCGTGCCTAAGGGGATGATGAGCCAGCGCCTGTTGGACTATGAGGATGTTGACACCGACTGCATCTTAATGCTTGATGATGATTTGGTTCTCGGTGCAGATGTCTCAGGCCGATTGCTTGAAGGGATGGAGCAGGGGGGATATGACCTGATGGGAGCTGACGTGTGTTGCAGTAGCTCGCTTTCATTGTTAGGAAAAATAAAGGCAGCAGCGGTTAATCTTACCTTGCCACACTTCAATCCTCGTAAAGGGTTTGTAATGCGTCCGTCGGGTTCGTTTTCATATCCGTTGTCGCCTGAACCGCTCGTCCTCCCCTCTGATACGTGTGCTGGCCCGCTGATGTTGTGGCGGGTGGAGTCATACCGGGCATTGCATTTGAAGGATGAGTTATGGTTGGAGTGTGAAGGCTTTTCGTATGCTGATGATGCTCTGATCTCATACAAAGCGGTGGTCAATGGAATGAGAGTGGGGGTGGATTTCGGAGCTGATGTGACAAACCTGGACACCCGCACGTCGTCAAATAAATATCGCAACGACCCTCGCCGCCACTTTATTCGAGCCAAGCTTATCACTATGGCTTGGTGGCGTATGAATTATCGTCCCTCGGGAACACCATCTATCCGAGCCCTTATCCACGGCACAGGCAAGTTGCTGTGGATGGGAGCGGTGATGACTGCCGTGAGCATTGCAACGTTATCACCCGCACCGTTAATGTCGGCTCTGCGTGGTTGGCGCCAAGGATTGAGAGAAGCTCGTCGGCTTATCTCTCCGTATGTTATGGCCAAGGACTAAAACGAATAAAAAAGTCCGTCGGGTGTGAACAATTTGGCGGGGCAATGAGTTATATGTGTGTAGTTATTGTAATTTGCACTGTGTTTTCATGGTATTAGATTTAAGGTTAAAAGGATTGGCGGGTTGTCGAGATGACAGCCCGCCAATCCTTTTGAGGAGTTGCGATAATCTATAATGGGGGATTATTCTACAGTGACAGATTTAGCGAGGTTGCGCGGTTGGTCAACGTTCTTGCCTTTGCCGACGGCTATATAGTAGGCGAGGAGCTGTAGCGGAATAGAGGCCACTATGGGGGTGAGACATTCCGGGACTTCGGGAATCTCGATGCAGAAGTCGGCAATGTCGTTCATAGCGGTATTGCCACGGCTCACAATCGCCACCACAGCTCCACCACGACTCTTGACCTGCTGAACGTTGGAGATAATCTTATCGTAGAGCGAGTCGCTCGGAGCAATGATTACGCTTGGCATTTCGTGGTCAATGAGAGCGATGGGCCCATGCTTCATTTCGGCTGCGGGGTAGCCCTCGGCGTGGATGTAGGATATTTCTTTGAGTTTAAGAGCGCCTTCGAGAGCTGTGGGATAGTTGTAGCCGCGTCCGAGGTACAGGAAATTGTGGGCATAGGTGAAGATGCGGGAGAGTTTCTGCACCTCGGGGTCGCATTTGAGAGTTTCTTCGAGAATCTCCGGGAGTTGCATTAGCGACTTGCAGACAGACTTGACAGTGTCGCTGTCGGCTGTGCCGCGGAGTTGTCCAATGGCGAGGGCGAGGAGGGTGAGCACAGTGACTTGTCCTGTGAAGGCTTTAGTGGAGGCCACACCAATCTCCGGACCAACGTGGATGTAGGTGCCTGAATCGGTGTTGCGAGGGATAGATGCTCCCACAACGTTGCAAACACCATAGACGAAAGCTCCTTTCTCTCGCGCAATTTGAATAGCGGCAAGGGTGTCGGCTGTTTCGCCTGACTGAGAGATGGAGATAACGATGTCTTTAGGTCCAAGCACCGGATTGGAGTAGCGGAACTCTGAAGCGTATTCAACTTCGACCGGTATCCGGCAGAAGTCCTGAATGAGGCGTTTGCCGATGAGGGCAGCGTGCCAGGATGTGCCGCACGCCACGAGTGTGATACGCTCGGCATTGAGGAAGGTCTCTTTGTTGAGTTCTACGCCAGAGAGGACCACTCTTGAGCCATTGTCTGTGATGCGACCGCGCAGACAGTCGCGCAGGGTCTTTGGCTGCTCAAAGATTTCTTTGAGCATAAAGGTGTCATAACCGCCTTTTTCAAGCTGTGCTAATGAGAGCTTGAGTTTCTGTACATCAATTTTGGTCGGTGTATTTGAGTCAATTGAGACGATGCTTATAGCCTTGTCGCGTTCGATTACGGCCAGCTCGTTGTCTTTAAGATATATAACCTTGTCGGCATATCCTACAATGGGGGTGGCGTCTGAGGCAATGAATGTCTCGCCATCGCCGACACCGATGACGAGAGGGGAGCTCTTTCGGGCAACGATGAGGCGGTCGGGGTTGTTTTTCTCGATAACGGCAATAGCGTAAGCCCCTTCAACCTGGAGCAGGGTCTCGCGGACGGCATCGACAAGCGTACAATCAGAAGATGCGTGTATGTAGTCAATGAATTGCACGAGCACTTCGGTGTCGGTCTCAGACTTGAATGTGTAGCCTTGTTCGCAGAGCAGTTGTTTCAGAACGGCGTAGTTTTCAATAGTTCCGTTGTGCACTAAAGCAATATTGCCGCTTTGGCTCACGTGGGGGTGTGCGTTGATGTCGTTGGGCTCTCCGTGGGTGGCCCAACGAGTGTGAGCAATGCCAATCAGGCCATCGGTATTGCCGGCAGCGGCAGTCTGCTCAAGGTTGGCCACCTTTCCTTTAGCCTTATGGATGTTAAGGCTTCCGGTGCCGTCGATGAGGGCAACTCCAGCGCTGTCGTATCCGCGATATTCAAGTCGTTTAAGACCTTGTATCAGTATGCTGTATGCTCCTTGTGAGCCGAGATATCCTACTATTCCACACATATGGATTGTTGAATTTTAGTGTTGTTTGAGAGAGGGTGGTAGAAATATATCAAGCATATCTTTATGTGTGATTTTGCACCGCCCACATATCAGAGTCTGCGGGAGGGGGGTGTTATAAAGACAGGCGTGAATTATATTCGGGATGCAAAGATACAAAAAATTTCCGGATATATCAATAGGCCAAGTAATTTCGAGGGCCTTCGGATTGGTGGATGAGACGGATTAAACGACCACCTCCCGCCGGCCATTACGGCGCGGCGGGAGGTGGGATTATGTTTTACAGGTCGGATTAATTACTTGCCTGCAAGTTTCTCTTTGAGAGAAGCGAGTGCTTCAAGGTCGCCGAGAGTGGTCTTTTCGAGCGTGGTGTTGATAGCGGCAGTTTCCTCTGCGGGACGGCGGTTGCCGGCGCGACGTTCGCGACGCTCCTTGCGGGGCTGTTCGGCACGGTCGGTCTTCTGCTCATCCTCGAAGATGCGAGAGTGAGAGAGGATGATGCGCTTAGAGTCCTTGTTGAACTCAATCACCTTGAAATCAAGTTTCTCGTCGAGCTTAGCCTTAGAACCGTCGGCCTTAACGAGGTGTTTGGGAGTGGCAAAACCTTCAACGCCGTAGGGGAGAGCGATGACAGCACCCTTCTCGACGAGCTCGATGATAGTACCTTCGTGAACGGAACCAACGGTGAAGATGGTCTCGAATACATCCCAGGGATTCTCCTCGAGCTGCTTGTGGCCGAGAGAGAGACGACGACCTTCCTTGTCGATGTCGAGCACCTGCACTTCGATGTCGGCGCCAATCTGAGTAAACTCGCTGGGGTGTTTAACCTTCTTGGTCCAAGAGAGGTCAGAGATGTGGATAAGACCGTCGACACCCTCTTCGATTTCAACGAAGACGCCAAAGTTGGTGAAGTTGCGGACACGAGCGTTGTGCTTGCTTCCCACGGGGTAGCGCACTTCGATATCCTCCCAGGGATCCTTGCGGAGCTGCTTGAGGCCGAGGCTCATCTTGCGGTCTTCGCGGTCGAGGGTGAGGATTACGGCTTCTACCTCGTCGCCCACCTTGAGGAACTCCTGAGCAGAGCGGAGGTGCTGGCTCCACGACATTTCGCTGACGTGGATAAGACCCTCAACGCCATGGGCAACTTCGACAAATGCGCCGTAGTCAGCCATAACAACAACCTTGCCGGTTACTTTGTCGCCTACTTTCAGGTCTGCGTCAAGCGCATCCCACGGATGAGGCTGCAAC
>JAFLRW010000129.1 GCA_022511285.1 Duncaniella sp. | reverse complement strand
AGGGTTGTGTTTCGGTGTCGTCCGGGCCGGAAGTGTAAATATAAGAGGCTTCAGACCCTGTAGGGTCAAGAATTTCTTGTTTGACCGGAGATGTCTCGTAGGAATATCCTGCCCTGACACTGAAAGATGGAGTGAAACGATACTCTGCACCTATACGCACGGTATTGGTGGCTTGCAACCATGTTTTCACATCGTCAGTCTCGTTGAGATACACATTGCTGTCAGCATCTTTTACGACCATTGACCGGATGGCACGATATTCATAGTCTGCTGAAATGATGGCGCGGCCGCCAATCACACCGGCCACTCCGACATTCAGACGCCAGGGAGATTTTAGATTCCAGGCAAAATGGTCAGATTGGGAAGTGTAAGTGTCGGAATAGAACTTACCTTCGGGATAGGAGGGGGAGTCGTAGTCAAACCCAACGGTGGCCTGCCCCTGATAGTTAAGATTATACCAGGTGGGTGTGTGAACGGCAATTCCAAGGCGGAATTCATTAATGGGCTTAAAGATGAGACCAAGCTTCACGTTGAATCCGCTTCCCCAGATATGTTTCCAATTGGTCATTCCCCACGAAGCAGAGCCTGTTGTGTAGCTGTCGCCCGTAGTGTCAGGCACATTGGCATAGCCAATGCCGCTCTCCTCGTAGTATGCAGTCTGCCGGAAATCTATATCTGTGATTCCGAAGCCAAGTCCCCAATAGAGAGTGTTTAAGATATTGCCGCCAAAGTTGATGTTGTACTCATCAAGATATCCCTTCTCGTTAATCATATAGTAGGCCGATGCGGGAGTCGATGCGTTGTCGTCATATAGACCGGTGTAAGAGTCGGCGCCGGGCGACACAGGATTGATTCCGTATGAATTATACATCAGTATGCTTGACCACGGGGCCCAAGAGTCGTAATATGGATTGTTTGAGCCGTAATCTGCCAGTGTATTGTTCTGCCAGCCGTCGGCAGATGTGTAGTCAGCCACTAAGTTGGTGTAAGATGTCTGCAGATTGTCAGTGAGTGTGCCGCTGTAGTTGCGATTAAAGCTTGCGAGACGCGAATAGCCGATGCCCCAGTTGAAGAAAGGCATCACTTCGTTGTGGAGCCTTACGGCGCCTATATAAGCCACATTATTACAGGTGAAACCGGTTTTGTTGACGGTATTGCTGAAGCCATCTGCCTCTGATTTAGCCGAGCGAAAGGTGAGGTCGCCTGTGATTCCAATCTCGCTGCTGCGATATATGCCTATACCGGCCGGAGTCTGTCCGAGGGTTGAAAGGTCGCCGCCGAGAGCGGTGAAGGCTCCGGCCATTGACATATAGCGTGCTGTGCCGCGCAGGTCGCTCTGAGTGAGCGATAGGGCATCGATAGCGGTTTGGGCCGCAAGCCAGCTTGGAAATAATGCCAAAAGAGAGGCTATAAGGGTCTTTTTCATAAACAATGGTCTCAATGATGATTAGGAAGAATATAGGGAGCGTAACGGATATTAATGACGGCCACGGCCACCACCGCTCGAGCGGCCCGAACTTGAAGAACCGGATGACCGACTTCCGCCAAATGAACTGCCTGATGATCGGCCGCCGCCAGAGGATGATGCTCCGTTGTTATAGCTGCCTGTGCGTCCGCCGTTAGATACTGAGGGGCGAGAGTAGGAGCCGGAGCTATTGCTCCCAGATGACGGGCGCGTGGTTGTTGTGGTGCCCGGGCGTCCGCTATTGCTCTGGGTGCCGCCGGGACGATAATATCCGGCAGAGCCTTGGTTGCGTGTGCCGGAGCCGAGTCCTGAGCGTCCGCTTGTGGATGACGGACGTGAAGATGAGGATGACATTCCGCTTCCATATCCGGGACGATAATATCCATTATTTACAGCTCCGGGGTGGCGTGGATTATTTGGCCTGCTCCAACCGGCAGGACCAGCCCAACCCCAAGAGTGTCCCCAGCCAAGATACCAGCCGTGGTGCCAACCCCAAGATGGACGGCCCCAGCCCCAACCCCATGCGGGGCCCCAATCCCAATAGGGATCATACCACGAACGCCAATACCAAGATGATGTCCAGCGCCAAGGATATGCTGCCCAAGCGGGAGAGTTATACCAATAGAAATCGGGATAAAAATAATCGTACCCCCAGTAGGGATTAGGAGTGTTGATGTAAATGTTTACACGCTCCGGCTGCATATAATATATGTTGGCAAGCTCAGAGTCACCGCTGCCGGCCACAATGTCAGGGTTGTAGAACTGCTCTATGCGTCGGGTGTAGGTGAAGTCTGTAGTTGTCGTGTCATTGCTGAGCGAATCTGAGGCAAAAATTCCGCGACGGTTATAGTCATCTACGCTGATATTGCGTGTGCCTTCTACGGAGTAGGAGTCAGCAGACGGATATTCCGCCACCACTACTGAGGTGGGAGTGACATATGTCTGAGTCACCTTCTGTGTGGTAACGGCAGGAGTCTGCTTTTTAGCCTTTGATGCATCGAAATAGATGTCGTCGTCGTAATAAGACTGTGCGCCGGCTGCCAATGGAATCACTGCTCCCACTGCAAGTGCCAATAAGGTTCTGAATCTGTTTGTCATAACTCTTGGTCGGTTAAAAGTCACAGTATATATGATATAGACAAACTTCGGCGTGTAAAGTTTAATCACACCGAAGGAATGCCTATTGATATGCAAAGATAACACTTTTAGGCGACAAAGTAGTAAAATGATGCGATAATTTATTTCTATCGAGCGGAAATTAGAGTTTCAGAGAGGGTGGGGTGTGGGTGTATGGCACTGCGGATTGAAGCTGCCGGAAGACGATGGGCGATGGCAAAGTTTGGCTCTGCAATCAGGTCGGAGGCGTGTGGGCCTACGATGTGACAGCCAATCAATGTCCCGTCGGTCGCAGAGACAATCATTTTTACAATTCCGTCAGTTTGCCCCAAGGCGCGAGCCTTGCCGTTGGCCTGGAATGTGGAGCTCAACACTGTGTAAGAAAGTTCTTTTTCAATACACTGCTGCTCGGTAAGTCCGGTCATTGCAGCCTCCGGATGTGTGAATACGGCCGATGGAATAGGCGCACAGGCTGACCTCAAGCCGAGGACTACTTCTCCTTGTGCTGTGGCAGCGTGGGCGAGCATACAAAGGCCGTTGACATCGCCTATGGCATATAATCTCGTGTTGCCTTCAATAGGGATTCGCATTGTAGATGGATCTACTTTGATAAACCCGCGAGAAGTGAGTGGAAACGCCAACCCTTTCGGGATAACGGGGCGACGACCTACAGCCATAACCGTTGTTGCGGCCGGGAGTGCTTTCTCTTTACCCTTTAAAGTGTATCTAACCGCCCCATCGGCAGCTATGGAGGTCACTGATGCATTTAAAATGATATCGATGCCACGACGCTTAAGGGCCATACGGAGCCGCTTAGCCACCTCTGTGTCAAATGAGGGAAGAATTTCTGCAGCAGTCTCCACAACAGTGACTTCAGAGCCGAGGCTGCGGAGAATGGATGCAAATTCCAAGCCAATAACCCCGGCTCCGATAATAGTTACCCTCTCAGGGAGCGAATCAATATTCAGCAACTCATCGCTTGTGAGAGCATACTTGGCACCCGGAATCGGGATTTGAGCCGGCACTGACCCTGTGGCGATAAGAATGACCGGAGCAGTGAAACACTCACTCTCAACCCTCACCACAGATGATGATTCAAAAATTGCTTCACCACGCACTATCGTGACGCCTGAGAGTAATTGCTCTACACCATTGCGCAGCTCCGCCACAATGTCATTTTTGCGGGCCATTACAGCCCCGAAATCCACCATAGGCGGAGCGGAGGTGATGCCGAAGATGGCAGACTCGCGCACGCTGTCGGCAATCTCGGCTGCCCGGCATAAAGCCTTTGTGGGTATACACCCGCGGTTAAGGCAAGTGCCTCCGAGTTCTGATTTTTCAATTAGAATTACACCGACACCTGACTGAGCAGCGCGTAGAGCTGTTTCATATCCACCCGGTCCGGCTCCAATTACAATGAGATCAGTCGAAATCATACTTAACTTTAGGGTTGAGCGCCGCTTGAGTGTCGTCAGGGCGGCTGATGGGAGTGGAGTGGGGGGCTGTTTTTACTAAATCGGGCGTTTCTCGAGCTTCACGGGCTATAGAGCGCATCGCCTCAATAAAAGCATCGAGAGTGTCAAGGCTTTCAGTCTCCGTAGGCTCAATCATTAGAGATTCGTGGAAGAGAAGCGGGAAATATATGGTCGGTGCATGGTAGCCATAGTCAAGCAGTCGTTTAGCCACATCAAGGGTGGTGACGCCGGTTGACTTATCGCGCAGTCCATCAAACACAAATTCATGTTTGCAGACATTCGGTATGGGGAGCAGATACTCATCCTTAAGCGACTCTTTAACGTAGTTGGCCGCCAAGGTGGCCATTGGGCCAACTTTTGAGAGCCCCTCACGACCCATTGCCAGAATGTAGGCCAACGCCTTGAGCTCAACGGCAAAATTGCCGAGAAAACTGCTGATGCGACCCATAGAGCCATCACGACGCGATACGACACGATATAGCTCAGTGCCAAATGGATCGCGTTCATCCTCATGGACTGTCACGACACGAGGAGACGGGAGAAGATGCTCCAACCCGGCCCTCACGCCGACCGGCCCGGATCCGGGCCCTCCGCCGCCGTGAGGAGTAGAAAAGGTCTTATGGAGATTGATATGCATCACATCAAAACCGAGGTCGCCCGGACGAGCTATGCCAAGCAACGGGTTAAGATTGGCACCGTCATAATAAAGCAGAGCGCCACAAGAGTGGACCATTTCAGCAATCTGCGGGATAGAACGTTCAAAGAGTCCGAGAGTGTTGGGATTAGTCATCATCACGGCCGCCACCGAATCGTCGAGTAATGGACGGAGCGCTTCGGGGTCCATAGTGCCATCGGCAAGCGACTTCACCTCCACCACCTTTAGTCCCGCAACAGCAGCAGAAGCCGGATTGGTTCCGTGGGCCGAATCGGGGACAATCACAGTGGTGCGATTCAAATCGCCCCGCTCCTGATGATAAGCGCGGATAATCATCAGCCCGGTGAGTTCGCCGTGGGCGCCGGCGTATGGGCAGAGTGTGAACTCTGACATGCCGGCAATCTCACAAAGGGCCGACTGAAGGTCATAATACGCTTCAAGAGCCCCCTGCACTGTATCTACCGGCTGGAACGGGTGAAGACGTGAAAAAGCCGGCAGAGAAGCCACCTCCTCGTTGATTTTCGGATTGTATTTCATAGTGCACGAGCCCAATGGATAAAATCCGGAGTCTACGCCAAAATTTCCCATTGATAGATTGGTGTAATGGCGCACGACGGTGGGTTCGTCAACCTCCGGAAGGCGCG
>JAFLRW010000128.1 GCA_022511285.1 Duncaniella sp. | reverse complement strand
GGCTCTGCGGGGCGACGGTGGGCATAACGCTTGTCGAGAAGGATGCCTGAGGTGCCTTTAATCATAGGAGTGTCGAGCGTGGAGGCTGTGCGCCCCATCATCGGGCCACCGAGAATAATCTTCTCGTATTCAGTCTCGGGGCTTACGAGGGTGGAGAGGATGGTGCCAAGGGGCACACGCAGGTTGCGTCCGGTGTCACCATCGTGGAGGGTGAGCACGCGGTCGAGGATAGGCTCGTTGTGGTAGACGGCGCGATAGACGGCATAGGCCGTTGCTACGTTCTGAACTATTGCACCGGTTGCGATTGGGAGTCCGCCTGAGGGGACTTCCTTGCCAATCACAGCCTCTATGAGCTGTTTCTCACCGCCCTGGGGGTATTTCACCTTCATGGTCATCACCTCGATTCCGGAAACAGATGCGGCGGCTTGGGTCATAGCCTCGATAGCTTCAGGTTTGTTGTTTTCGATGGCTATCACACCGCGATCGACTCCGGCAGCCTTCAGGAGCAGTTTCACGCCCTTGACAATGGCGGCGCTCTCTTCGCGCATCAGCTGGTCGTCGCACGACAGGCAGGGCTCACACTCGGCAGCGTTGATGATTACAATCTCAGCCTTTGAGCCGGGAGGGGGCGAAAGTTTTACGTGGGTCGGGAATGTGGCACCACCGAGACCAACAATGCCGGCGTCCTTGATGATGCCAATAATGTCTTTGCCGTCGAGGGCTGCCACTTCGGCCTCAGAGCGCTTTGGCGTTTTGTCGGCCATCGCCTTGGCGTCAGCTTCGCGGTCGGCCTCATCGCTTTTAATAAATATGGCCTCTACCGGCATACCTTGGGGGGTGCGGGCTGTGTCAACCTTTACCACTGTGCCCGATATGGGGGTGTGGATGGGAGCAGAAACAAATCCGCCGGCCTCAGCCACCATTTGGCCGCGAGTGACTTTATCACCCTTCTTGACAATGGGTTTAGCCGGGGCGCCAATATGCTGAGCCACAGGGAGTACCACCTCGGTCGGGAGGGGGAGATTCTCAATGGGCTTTCCGGCGGCAATCTTGTTCTCGGCGGGATGAACACCGCCTATTTTAAATGTGTGAAGTGACATAGTGGTGTTGATTTAAGCGTTGGCGGCTTCAGCCGTAGCCTCGGGTTTAGGCTGAGGAATAGGGGTGGGGAAGTTGACGGCGTGGATGCACTTAGTGGGGCATACGGGCACACACTTGCGACACATTTTACACTTCTCCCAATCAATGTAAGAGAGATTGTTGGCCACAGTGATAGCCTCGTGAGGGCAGGTCTTGGCGCACTTCGAGCATCCGATGCAAGCTGCCTTGCACTGCTTCATAGCCACAGCGCCTTTCTCCTTGTTGGAGCAAGCGACATACACACGCAGTCCGCGCGGGCCCTTGGCTCGAAGCTCAATGATGGCGCGGGGGCAAGCTTTTGCGCAAGCGCCGCAGCCCACACATTTGTCTTCAATCACTTCCGGGAGCCCGGTGGCGCGATTGATTGCGATAGCACCGTAGGGGCAAGCCTCAACACAGTCGCCACAGCCGAGGCAGCCGTTGGGGCAGGGGCTTTCGCCGGTGCCGAGCGATGCGAGGACGGCGCAGGAGGGCGCTCCCTCAAAACGTGCAAGGGCGGGGCGAAGATCGCAGGTGCCGTTACATTTAACGACTGCAATTTTAGGTTTGCTTTCAGCGGCGGCAAGGCCAACGATTTGGCCAATCTGCTTCATTACCGCGGCGCTTGACGAGGGGCAGTTGAGGTCAGCAAGCGAAGTGGCGTTTACACAGGCCACTGCAAAGTCGCGGCAACCGCTGCGTCCGCAACCGCCGCAGTTGGCACCGGGCAGGATGGCTTCGACTTGGTCGATGCGAGGGTCCTCGTGGACATAGAAACGCTGGGCCACTACATAGAGCACGGCTGCGCCAACAATACCTATGATGCCGAGAACGATGATTGATGTTAAGATTACGCTCATGGTATGTGTGTGAAATAAGAATTATACGTTGGTTAGTGATATTTCGTATTGTTATATTGCCCTGATGCTCCACTTGAGCCCGGCGGCCAGTTTGCTGCGCAATAGCCAAAGCAAGCACCAATATATTGCTAAACCGATAAAGGCCAGGACGATTGAGAGCGAATCGGAGCATTGCCCCAGCAGATTGCAGCCGAGCAGCACTCCCACAAAGAGAATCACCGGCACAATCAGGGCCCAGAAGGTGGCGCGGAGTGTGGCGCCGCTCGAGGCGATGACTTCTACACGCTCTCCCGTGTGCCATGCGCTTGTGTCCGGGAGGTCAATTGTCACAGTCTCGGCATTTTCGCCCTCTCCGCCTTTGTTGCACAAAGCCACTACGGCACAACCCTCACAACGGCAGTCGTCGTCGGTGAGAATTGTGAGCGTGCGGGGTGTAACAGCCTTTATCACACCTCTGTGGGTTACACTGTCTTTCTTCATGGCTATTATCGCCTACAAAGTTAGTGATTTTCCCAAAAACTCACAAATAAAAAATGGATAGAGAGGGCTTGTGGCCGTAAAAAAACGTCATAAAAACACAACATCCCCTGCCGCCGGCAATGTGGGGCAGGGGATGTCGTATTGGGGGGACTTAGTGTCAGAACTGATATTCAGTCACAGATTTCAAACCGGGGACACCGAAATATTTTTCGAGCGAGCCTTTGAGATTGACCTGCTTGCCGAGATTCTCGGGGTGGGCCTGAAGCGAGAGTGCGGTGCGGACGGCACCCGAGGGGAGCTGCACGGGCACACACTTGGTGTAGTCAGTCTCCGTCGGAGAGTCGGCAATGAAGATATTGGTGTTTGAGGCATCGGCGCCGGTGGCGGTAGAGAATGTGTTGGCGCTCATACCGGGAGCCGAACCCACGATGTAGCCCTTCACCCAAGCTGTTGTGCCGGGATTGTTAAGGCCTAACACTGTCGACGGGGTGTAGGGATTGTCCTGAGTGCCGTCGTTGTCGCCTGCGGGAGGGGTGACGGGTGTGTCGCCGCCGGGCGTGCCGCCGCTATTGCCGTCAAACTCACATTCGGAGGTGGATTTCACACCGGCCATGCCGAAGTATTTTTCAAGCGAGCCGAACACTTTGACCTTCTTGCCGAGGTTTTCGGGATGTGCCTGGAGCGAGAGTGCAGTGCGCACTGTGCCCGAAGGGAGCTGCACGGGCACACACTTGGTGTAGTCAGTTTCAGTGGGGGAGTCGGCAATGAAGATATTGGTGTTGGAGGCGTCGGCGCCTGTGACGGGAGAGAATGTGTCGGCGCTCATACCGGGGGCCGACCCCACGATATAGCCCTCTACCCAAGCTGTTGTACCTGGATTGTTGAGGTTCATCACTTTCGATGCGGAGTAGGGATCATCTTTTGTTCCGGTTCCGGTTCCGGCTGGTGGAGTCACAGGAGTGTCGCCGCTATTGCCGTCGAGCTCATATTCGGTCACGGTTTTCACACCGGCCATGCCGAAGTATTTTTCGAGCGAGCCGAACACCTTCACCTTCTTGCCAAGGTGCTCGGGATGAGCCTGAAGCGAGAGTGCGGTGCGGATGGCTCCGGAGGGGAGCTGTACGGGCACACACTTAGTGTAGTCTGTCTCGTTGGGGGAGTCGGCTATGAAGATGTTGGTATTAGCTGCGTCGGCTCCGGTAGCTGATGTAAATGTGTCGGCGCTCATACCGGGAGCTGTGCCCACGATATAGCCCTCCACCCACGCTGTTGAGCCGGGATTGTTGAGTCCGGGCACTTGCGCAACTGTAAATGGATTCTCCTTCGAGCCGTCGCCTGTGCCTGCGGGGGGAGTCACAGGGGTATCGGTGCCGGCACCCTCGAGTCTATATTCCGTGGGGGTCTTAATGCCGGCCAAGCCGAAGTATTTTTCAAGCGAGCCATAGATGGTGAGCACCTTGCCAAGGTTTTCGGGGTGAGCCTGGAGCGAGACGGCGGAGCGGATGGCTCCGGAGGGGAGCTGTACGGCCACACACTTATTGTAGTCGGTCTCGCCGGGGGTCATTGCTATGAACACGTTGGGGTTGGAAGCGTCGGCACCGGTGGCAGAGGTGAATGTGTCGGCGCTTATACCGGGAGCCGAACCCACGATGTAGCCGCTCACCCAGGCTGTAGTGCCGGGGTTGCCGAGAGAGATAACCTGCTGCACATTGTAGGGCTTAGCCTCCGAGCCGTCGCCGGCCTCAGCGCCCGGTTCGCCGGGGACGTCGACTCCCTCGATGCTGAACTCGGCCGCTGTGCCTTGGTTGCCGGTGATGCCGTATGTGCCGAGCACTGCGGCAAGATTGCCCTTGAGGTTAATCAGTCTGCCATAGTTGTCGGGGTTGTCCACGAGGTTGCCATATTCGCGCAGCTTGGAGCCTTGCGGCAGGGAGATGACAAGACACTTGGTGTAGTCCTTGCAGTCCGCCGAGCCGGCGATAACGAGAGTATTGTCAAGCTCGGGCGTAGCGGTGAACTGGATGTCGGAGTTGTCGGCCACAGAGGTAACGCCCGGCGCTACAGCGCCCACGATATAGCCCTGAGTCCACACTTGAGTGACTGAGCCGTTTCCGTCGAGGATGGCGATAGCGTCGTCAACAGAGAGAGGATTGGCCTCGGTTCCGGGTGTTTCGCTCGGATTGCCGAAGTTCATACAACCTTCGCGGTCAATCAGCAGCAGTTGCCAGCCGCCGGATGTATGGTAGCTGAGGATACCTGCGATGTCGCCGCGTCCGGTGGGTAGGATATCGCTCCAGAAGTTGGAGTAGCCACTGGTGCGGACAATGATAGAGTTACCGTCCTCGAGGGTCACAGTGCGGTTTACGGTCTCCTTGTCGGCGGCAAATTGCACCAATCCGGCCTCGGCAAACTCCACATTGTTGAAGCGCACCATCTGGCTCTGCCACTTGCGCAGCTCGGCCGGGGTGGCGCCGATTTCGGCCATCGAGTGCACTGTGATGGTGTCGATAGCGGCAAGGTCAGGCAGTCCGTTCATCTGCGTGTGGGCCTCGAATACCTCATAGGCCATAAATGTGGTCTGCTTGCCGTAGGTGGGGTCGTCGTCGGCCGCACCGAGCTGCTGCAAAGAGGCATATTTGCCTATTGTCATGCCGGTGACATCGAGCACGAGCTCCTGACCGCGACGATATTTGACACACATCGAGTTCTGGTTGATTGACATAGCCAGGGCGGCAGTCTCGTCCTGAATGACAAGGCTCTTGTAGATATTGCCCGAAGCGTCAGACGAAATTACGCGGCCCTTGATGAGGATATGTTTGTCATCCTTGCCGCTGCCTATTGTCTGATAATAATTGTCGGCATCGCTCCAGTAAGCCTCTTTGAGGTCGGCAATGGTCATAACATCATAGTCGGCAGCATTTTCGAGCCACGACGAC
>JAFLRW010000127.1 GCA_022511285.1 Duncaniella sp. | reverse complement strand
AGCTTGAGCTGACGGAGGGTGCGACTGCCGTTGAGGTCGACTCTGTGCCATCCGGCGACAGTTCTTGGACCTATTTTCTCTCGGCCGACGCCTCGGTGATGGAGCTGACCACATCCTACATCACTTACAATATCACCTCGTCGTCATACCTCGGTGGCGCCCACCCCTTGACAGGGTCCTACAGATTCACCTACGACTTTGCCAACGAGTGCATCCTGACCATCGACAATATGTTCATACCCGGCTGCAAGGGATTTCTTGTGTCCACAATCCGCGATGCTTTGGCTCGGCAGCTGATGATTGACCCCTCCGAGCTCGACGGTGTGGGCTACTTTACCGACCAGCTTACAGAGCCCGGGCAGCCTTACGTGCAGAACGGCACTGTGGTGTTCCACTACAATCCCTATGAAATAGCGCCCTATTCGATGGGCGACACCGACGTAGTGGTCTACCCCTATCAGATAGAGAGTGTCATGACCCCACAGCTGCGCGCTCTGCTCGATTGCGAGCTATAAGCGCCGCCCCAAATGCTCAGAATCTGAAATTCTCTATGTCAAGGCTCAATGTGAGGCCGCAACGGAAGGGGGCGCCGCGCTGGAAGAAGCTGGAGCCGACTGACTCGTAGCGAAAGAGATTGAACTGCGTGTCGGTGAGATTCTTCAGCCACAGTTCAGCCGTCAGGCTGCGCCATTTCACTCCGCCCGTGAGCCCCACCTCGGCATAGAAGGGCTGTTTGTAGAGGTTGGCCTCATCCCAATAGATAGTGCCGGTGCCGCGAAGGTCGGGGGAGATGCTGAGGGTGACGTCGTGACGCTTGGATAGGGTCGTGGTGTAGGTGGCCGAGAGGAACAGGGTGTTTTCCGGCGCAAAGGGGACTCTCCGGCCCGAAAGGTCGCGTTCGCCGTTGTTGAAATGGCGGAATGTGGCGTTGGTATAGCCGTAGGCCACATGGAAGAGCCAATGACGGGTGGGTGCATAGCGCATAGTCAGCTCGGCGCCAAACGAGCGCGTGCGGCCGGCATTGGCCATCATGCGACCCGACACCAACCCCTCGGGGAAGATGGTCACCTGCTGGTCTCTCAGGTCAATGAAGAAGGCTGAGAAGGTGGAATAGACTCTGCCGCGATCCACACTGAAGTGCCCCCCCACCTCATAATTCCAGGAGGTCTCGGGGCGATACCCTACCACCTCGTCTACATCTATCTCCGGAGGTGTCCCCATCGAGGCCATCATCTTGGTCTGGAGTATCTGCGAGAACATCTGTGTGTTGAATCCTCCCGCCTTGTAGCCGCGCGACACTGATGCGAAGAAGGCCGAGTTGTTGTGATTGAACGTCACCGAAACATTCGGGAGCACTTCATTGAAAGTGCGGCATATGCGGTCGCGGTCGTGAATATCAATCTCTCTTGTGCCTATAGGACGCCCCCCCATATTCATTGTGGCCGAGGTAGTGACATCGTTGCCATAGCTGAGAGTGGCGTGTTCGTGGTCAAATCTGATTCCGGCTGCTATTTCAAAAGGTCCGGCCTCCACCGAGCTGCGGTGGTAGACGGCCAACCCGCGTGTCGGGGTGTGGAAACGGGAGCCCAGCAGAAACTCCGGCTCGTCCCACTGCAGCTGCATCCCCGGGGGGAGGGCATTGTTGACATTGGGGAGTATCAGGCGGTCTATGCCATCCTGTTTGAACACCACCGGGGCGCTTATGCGGCCATGCTTATAGAAGGCAAACACGCCGGCCAGCCAGGAGTAGTGTCCTACTTTGCAGCGCATCACGATATCCTGAGTGACACTCAGGTCGTGTTGCTTCTGGCGGAGTGTAAAGAGGCTCAGCGGCGTGAAGTCCTGATCCATCGTCATATCATCGTGGAGCATCTGCAGGCCGGTGATTGAGGCGAGGGTGAATCCCGGGGCATTCCATTTGACGGTGAGCCCTTCGGTGAGTCCGTAGCGCGAATAGTATGCGGTGTCGTTATGATTCACCACTCCGGTCTCAATCGGAGCATATGGATAGCCCGACTGGCGCGAGCGCACTCCGGAGAGGGTGTTTTCCACCACCACTCTGTCCGAGGGCTGCCAGACGGTCTTCCATCTCAGTGAATAGTCCTCACCCTCGCCGCTGCGGCTGTCGTTGAAGGCGTTGCGGGTGTAGCCGTTGGTGTGGGAGGCATATCCTGACACACTCATCCCCACCTGCTCGGAGAGCTTGCCGTAATATCCGGCCGAGGCGCGCCCGAAGCCATGAGAGCCTCCCCCCACCTTCACTTTCACCCCCTGCCATCGCATAGGCGAGAGGGTGTAGACGTTGATGAGTCCGGCTATCGTGTTGCGTCCGTAGAGGGTCGACTGCGGGCCGCGGAGCACCTCGACGCTCTCTATGTCGGCCATCTCAAAGTCGTAAGCGTCTTTGTTGAGAAAGGGGATATTGTCGACGTTGAGCCCCACGGCGGGCTGGTCAATGCGGGCGCCTATGCCGCGCACATATATGGATGATGTCATCCGGCTGCCATAGTCGGGCATATAGAAGTTGGGGGCTATTTCGCTCACCCCTTTCATTCCGGCTATGGCGTAACGCTCCACCTCGACGGGGGATACGGTGGTGACCGACACCGGCTGTCGCAACAGCGAGGATGCCTGTTTGATTGAAGTGACGCTCACTTCCGGAAGCGAATGAATGGAGACACTGTCACCGGGCAGTTCGGCGCCGTTGAGTGTCAGCGACAGCAGCAGCGCGGCAGATAGATATAGTCGCATACCTGTGTGTATGTTAACAAAAGATTAAGAATTAGCAAGTCTCCTCTACCAACTCGAGGATGTTCCGACACAAAGAGCGCGTGAGAGGGGAATCGGCGGCCAGTTCGGCGGCTGCGGCGGCTGCGGCCTCGGCCCGTCGGGCGGGCATAAGATTGCGCAGCAGGCGCAGGGCGGTGTAGCGCATCAGCGGCGTGGCCTCTGAGGCATCGAGGATGCCGAGGGCCAGCTCGGCCGCATAGGGCAGATGTCGCAACAGGCGGTGGCAGAGGATATCGGCCACCTCTGCGGTGGCCACTTCGCCCACCCATCGCTCAGCCTCCCCGCGCTCCATCTGCTCCGGCGGATAGAGCATCGGGGCCAGGAGCTGCGACTCGCGGGTGCGCCGGTCGGCCCACAGCTGCTCGGCCATCTCCACGGTGTGGGGGACCGAGGAGGCCACCTCGGCTATCTGCGGCAGCGTGAGTCCGAATATCACCCTATAGTGCGAGGCCGTCGGCCGAAGGGCTTCGGCCACCACGCCATTGCGCATTGCAAAGAAGTGCCGCTTCACGAGCTGCATATCATTATACTCCATATCTCGGCAGCATAAAAAAACTCATTTCATCGTCACACCACCCCCCCGCCGGGGGGACGGGAGCAAAAAGTTTGCAGGGGCCCTGTCGGCCGGGGCCCCTGCATTTTATGAGGATAGCTTAGTTGGCCTCCTCAGCCTCGGGTGCGGGAGCATCGGAGGTGGCGGCCTCGAGCTTCTTCATCACTCCGAAGATGAATCCGGCTGAGATGAGACAGATCACTATCAGTATGGCCCACACTGACCATGTGGGAATCTTGCCCCAGAGGAGCATCGGGATTGACACTAAGTAGTTGCCCACGGCTGTGGCGGCAAACCATCCGCCCATCATAGCGCCCTTAAGCTTGGGGGGAGCCACCTTGCTGACAAACGAGATGCCCATAGGCGAGAGCAGCAGCTCGGCAAAGGTCAGGAGCAGATAGGTGGAGATGAGCCAGTTGGGCGACACTGCGCCGCTGGTGCCGGCAAGCCCTATGGAGCCCACCACCATCACGCCGTAGGCCACGCCGGCCATCACCATGCCGTAGCCTATCTTGCGGGGCGCGCTCGGCTCTTTCTGCCGCTTGGCGAGCCACCCGAACAGCGCGAGCGACACAGGCGTCAGAGCCACCACATAGAAGGGATTGAACTGCTGATACTGCTGGGGCTGGATGCCGGCAACGGTCGCGGGGGTGTACTGATAGAAGAAGTAGACTCCCACAGCGGCGGCGGCAAGGCAGAGCAGCGAAACGAGGCGCCCGGTCCCCTTTGACTGGATGGCGATGAAGAGCGCCCACACGCCGGCGGCTATGGTCAGCAGGGCGCCGACATTAAAGCCTATACGGGTCCAACCAGTGGCGTCGGGCGAGGTGCAGCTCTTGGCAAACTCTGTGAGGGTGGCGCCATTCTGATGGAACACCATCCAGAAGAATATCACCACTGAAAACACCAGCACTAAAGCTACCACCCTCTGCTTGGTCTGCTCGGGGGTCAACTCGGGGCCTGCGGCTGCGGCGGCATTCTTGCCGGCCTCTTTCTTATTGCCCACGATATGGGCATAGGAGCGGCGGCCAAGCATATAGATGAGGAAGCTCACCACAAGCGAGAAGCAGGCCACACTGAATCCGAGGCTGTAGCCGTCGGTGAGCGCCTTGAGATAGTCGGCGGCAAAGGTGCCCGCATCGGTCACAGCCATTCCGGCGGCTGCGGCGGCCTGCTCTATGGCTTCGGCGCCGGTGCCGTTCTCCAAATAGGCGTTACACAGGGCGGGGAGCTCGGCCGAATATGCCATCCCGGCTTTGTTCATAGCTATATCCACCATCTTGGTGGCGGCAAAGGGGGCAAGCATCGAGCCGAGGTTGATGGCCATGTAGAAGAGCGAAAAGGCATTGTCGCGCTGTGAGGCATACTTGGGCGAATTGTAGAGGTCGCCCACCATCACCTGCAGGTTGCCTTTGAAGAGGCCGGTGCCTATGGCTATGAGCGCCAGCGCCGCAAAGAGGATGAGCAGCGACGAGGTCTCGCGGATAGGCGTGGGTATCGCCATTATCAAGTAGCCGAAAAACATCACAAATATGCCCGTGACCACACACTTGGAGAAGCTCCACTTATCAGCCACAAAGCCTCCAAGCAGGGGCATAAAGTAAACTAACGCTAAGAAGATAGCATAAATCTGACCCGACACGGTGGAGTCAAAGCCAAACTTTGCCTGCAGGAAGAGCAGGAAGATGGCAAGCATGGTGTAGTAGCCGAATCGTTCGCCGGTGTTGGCAAGCGAGAGCACATACAGCCCAAGCGGTTGGTTCTTAAACATAATCGATATATGTGTGAAAAAGTTGATGAATTGCTATGCACAATAACCCCCTGAAATCAATTATCAGAGAAAATTGCCACAAAATTAACCATTTTTTAGTGAAAATGCAACTTTTTTCTACACCCGCGGGGATCCTCCTCAAAATGTTCGCATATGACCATCCCCCCGACCTCGGCACTCGTGCTTCTTGGCCTTTATCGAGGGCTAACCATCTGAACCCCCCGGCGGGGTAGCTCGCCTTGATATCTTCCGGCAGGAGTTGCACTTTACAAACAGTGAAAGCGGAGACCTTCACAGGCCCCCGCTTTCCGGAATTTATGCAATTTATATATTGAGTTTGTTTGGTTTTTGGATTTACTAATCTTTAGAGTCTTAGTTTAGTTATTCCAATCCGTTGATTTGGATTTCAACGGTTGGAGTCGTTCCG
>JAFLRW010000126.1 GCA_022511285.1 Duncaniella sp. | reverse complement strand
TAACAGTATCCATCACCGCGACGTCAGGCCCGGCCCCGGCAGCCACTCCGGTATTGATAATCAACTCCGGTGCATACAGCTGAGCCATCAGAGTGGCACCCATAGAGGCATTAACCTTGCCGATGCCACACTCCATAGCCACTACCGTGTGTGGTCCGATTTTTCCTGAGTGGAACGTTATGCCGGCTTGCATCTGCTCAGAGCACCCGGTCAGCAGCGGGAGTATTAGGCGGAGCTCCTTGCTCATCGCCACAATGATTCCAATATTCATTGATTTACAGTAATTCGTTTTACATTAGCTGCGGGCACTACAAATGCAGAAAGTTCCCACAGCAGATAGATGGGAATAAACACGGTAAACATAGTGAACGGATCGCCCGAGGGGGTGATTACCGCCGAAAGCACAAGCAGCGCCACTATGGCGTGGCGACGTAAGCGGAAAAACACTCTGCGGTCTATAACTCCGAGCTGACCCAGCAACCACGCCACCACCGGGAGCTCAAACACCACCCCCATCGTAAGAACTGTGAGCAGAAATGCATCCACGTATGAGTCTAACGATATCTGATTGGGGATAATGGCACTTAACTGATAATCAGCCAAGAAGCGGAGCGTGAGCGGAAACACAAGGAGATAGCCTACAGCCATTCCGAGAAAAAACATCACACACGCTCCTGCGAAGGCCGGAGCCACACCTCTCTTCTCATGCTCATACAGCCCGGGGGCCACAAACCCCCACAACATAAAGAGTATCGCAGGGAGCGATGTAGCAAAAGCCATATACAGCGCGGATGACATGTGGATATAAAACTGAGAGGAGAGACGGATATTAATCAACTTCACCTCTCCTACATTTAAGCCGAGCAGCTTATACGTCAGAAAATCGGGTCGACAGGGAGCCATTATCACAGTGTCGAATAGCAGCGGCATAGTCGCCGTGTAGACAATCAGAAGAATAGCCACCAGTGCCAATCCGCGCAGCATCACTCGCCGCAAGGCTTCGGCGTGGTCCCAAAACGTGGGAGCGTTCATTCAGTCTTATCGCTCTTGTCAGTCTTATTGCTCTTATCGTCAGTCGGATCAGAGGTCAGTTCAGACATACCATCCTTAAACGAGCGCACTCCTCTACCCAACGAGCGGGCGAGTTCGGGGATACGCTTGGCACCAAACAGCAGCAACACCACTACAAGAACAACGACAATCTCACCGGTGCCGAGATTAAACAGACAGGGAATCATACTCAACGGCCTTTATACATTTCGTCGTAATAGCGTTCATAGTCGCCCGATGTGATGCGATCCATCCACTCCTGATGGTCAAGATACCACCTGACGGTTTTCTCAATTCCTTCTTCAAACTGCAGAGAGGGCTCCCAGCCCAATTCTGCCTGGAGTTTGCGAGAGTCTATGGCATACCGCATATCGTGACCCAGACGGTCGGTAACGTAGGTAATCAATCCATCGGAATGACCTTCGGGATTTCCAAGCAGGCGATCGACGGTGCGGATAATAACACGGATGAGATCAATATTCTTCCACTCGTTGAATCCTCCAATGTTGTAAGTATCAGCCACCTTCCCTTTATGGAATATAAGGTCGATTGCTCGGGCGTGGTCTTCGACAAAAAGCCAGTCACGCACATTTTCCCCCTTGCCGTAGACAGGGAGCGGCTTGCCGTGGCGGATATTGTTGATAAACAGCGGAATCAACTTCTCGGGAAACTGATAGGGCCCATAGTTGTTAGAGCAGTTGGTCACCAGGGTAGGCAGCCCGTAGGTGTCGTGATAAGCCCGCACGAAATGGTCAGACGAAGCCTTTGAGGCAGAATATGGAGAGTGGGGATTGTATTTTGTGGTTTCCGTAAAGAATTTTTCGCCATAAGCCTCATGTTCGCCGGCCGATGCGCGGGTGGTAAACGGCGCCGGGATACCCTCGGGATGGGTCAGTTCAAGCGCCCCGTAGACCTCATCGGTCGAGATATGGTAGAAGAGCTTTCCTTCATATCCCTCAGGCAGAGTATCCCAATACTCCTTGGCAGCTTGCAAGAGCGCAAGAGTGCCCATCACATTGGTGCGTGCAAAAGTGAAAGGGTCCTTGATAGAGCGGTCAACATGACTCTCGGCAGCAAGATGAATGATGCCGTCTATTTTATGCTCGCTGATAATGCGGCGCATCTCATCGAGGTCAGCAATGTCAGCACGCACAAAGGTGTAGTTGGGAGCCGTCTCAATATCTTTGAGGTTCTCAAGATTCCCGGCATAAGTGAGTTTGTCGAGATTGACTATATGATAGTCAGGATACTTATTGACAAACAAGCGAACCACGTGCGAGCCGATGAATCCGGCTCCGCCGGTGATGAGGATGTTACGCTTCATTTTCTTTCAGATTGTTTATGCATTTAACCAGAGAATCAGTCCAGTAAGGCACCGTAGTGCCAAACGTGGCCTTGTATTTAGTCTTATCAAGCACAGAGTATGATGGGCGGACCACCTTTGAAGGGAACTCTGATGAGTGGCACGGCTGAATATCACACCCCGTATTCCCGGCCATCATGGCAATCATCTTCGTGAAATCATACCACGAGCACACACCTTCATTTGAAAAGTGATAGATGCCTTCATTGCCCTCCATCAATCGGCGGTCGATGATGCGCACTATAGCCTCTGCCAAGTCGCGGGCATAAGTCGGGGTGCCACATTGGTCAAATACGACCTTTAACTCCGATTTTGACGACGTCAGCGCCATCATTGTTTTGACAAAGTTTTTTCCCGTCTCGGAATAGAGCCACGCTGTGCGAAATATAAGCGCTTTGGCTCCTGAGGCTGAGATTGCCTGCTCGCCATGCAACTTGGTCAGACCATACACACCGGTGGGATTGACCGGTTCCGACTCCTTGCGAGGAGTATTGCCCTGCGAGCCACCGAAAACATAGTCAGTGGAAACGTGGATAAGCACTCCGTCATTGCCACGCACGGCATCGGCCAGATGACGCACAGCCGTGGCGTTAAGCAACTCGGCAAACGCCTCATCGTCTTCCGCCTTGTCAACATTAGTGTAAGCCGCACAGTTGACTATCACATTTATATGCTCAGTTTTCACCAATGCAGCCACAGCGGCAGCATCCGTGATATCAAGCTCGGCCACATCCGTAAATATATAATGGTCTTTTGAGTCAGCACTCGCAGCACGCATCGCCTGTCCGAGCTGTCCGTTAGCCCCGGTTACGAGGATATTCAATTTAGTATTCGTCATATTCAAACGGAGAGTCAAAATCTTTTAACAACGGGTGGCGGGTATCCTTCTCCGAAAGAATAGCTTCTGAAGGATTGATGCGCCAATCTATAGCCAAATCTGCATCAAGAATAGAGATTCCGCCATCAGCCTCAGGATGATAATAATTGTCACACTTGTATTGAAAAACGGCAATATCGCTCAACACAGCAAAACCGTGAGCAAAACCGCGAGGCACAAAGAATTGCAGATGATTCTCCTCACTCAACTCTACGGCAACATGGTTTCCGAACGTCGGCGATCCCTTGCGAAGATCAACAGCCACGTCGAGCACGGCACCGCGTACACACCTTACAAGTTTGGCTTGAGTGAAAGGGGGCCGTTGAAAATGCAGGCCGCGCATCACGCCGCGCGTGGAGCACGACTCATTGTCCTGCACAAAATCCACCCTTCCGACCGTCTCTTCAAACACTCTTTGCGAAAAACTCTCAAAGAAATATCCGCGAGCATCCTCAAACACCCTCGGCTTGAGTATCACCACTCCCTCTATATCTGTCTTAATGACTTCCATCTATCTTATTTTCAGCTAAAACTCTGCAAATTCTCTTCAGCGGATATTTTCATCAGATACTGTCCGTATTGATTTTTCAGCATCGGTTGAGCAAGCTCACGGAGCTTCTCGGCTGATATCCAACCATTGCTGTAAGCTATCCCTTCAAGACAACCTATCTTTAACCCCTGGCGCTTCTCGAGCACTTCGACATAAATCGAAGCTTCGGCAAGCGAATCGTGAGTGCCTGTATCAAGCCACGCAAATCCGCGAGGAAGAGTCTGCACCTTCAACTCGCAATTTTGAAGAAACTCTTGATTGACTGTGGTTATCTCCAACTCTCCGCGAGACGAGGGCTTGATACGAGCAGCCACATCAACCACCTTATTTGGATAGAAGTAAAGCCCCACCACAGCATAGTTTGACTTAGGTTTGCTCGGCTTCTCCTCAATCGAGAGGCAATTACCCTCACCGTCAAACTCAGCCACGCCATAGCGCTCGGGGTCATTTACCCAATAGCCAAACACCGTAGCCTTCCCCTGCTCCTCAGCCGTGCGGACACTCTCCTTGAGCACTTTCGAAAAGCCGGGGCCGTGGAAGATATTATCGCCCAACACTAAACAAGCCGAATCATTGCCCACAAATTCACGTCCGATGATAAACGCCTGAGCAAGGCCATCGGGTGAAGGTTGCTCAGCATACGTAAAGCTCACACCATAATCAGAGCCATCGCCCAACAAGCGCTTAAACCCGGGCAAATCTGTCGGTGTAGATATAATAAGAATATCCCTTATTCCAGCCAACATCAGTGTAGAAACAGGGTAATAAATCATCGGTTTGTCATAAACCGGGAGCATCTGTTTCGAAACTCCCTTAGTGATAGGATAGAGTCGTGTGCCCGATCCTCCGGCGAGTACGATACCTTTCATTAGATTATTCAAGATTTTATTCGGTGCAAAGGTACGAAAAATCCTGCAATTATCGAAATATTAATCTCATAGCCCTCGAATACACATCGGCTATGAAATGGCAAAACGGCGGAGTCTCTGAGGAGCTCCACCGTTTCTGTTGGTGTTTGCAAACTTTTTTTGAGAGTGAATCTCTACACTGATTACTTGCCGGAAATTGAGCAAGACACAGTGAGACGCAGACGGCCCTTGGCGCGACGACGTGCAAGCACTTTGCGACCATCGGGGGTAGACATGCGAGCACGGAAGCCGTGCTTGTTAACTCTCTTGCGGTTAGAAGGTTGGAACGTTCTTTTCATTGCCGTATATGATTATTTTCTGATTTTTGCGGTTGGCATTACACAATTCGAGGTGCAAATTTAATCAATTTTTTTCGTATAGCCAAAACTTTTTCACATTTTCTAACATTATGCCCGCAATGCTTTCATTTAAGAATGATTCATATTTCTGAAATTTTCAAAGATTTTTTATTAAGTTGGCGTTGAGTTTTTTGACGGATATGTGTCTTATTAATGTATGAAGCACCTCAAAAAGATAGAATCCCTGTTTAAAGAGCATTATTCCTCAATGCTTGGCGTGGCTGTGGCAATCATCCGCGACCAAGACATTGCACGGGATATAGTTCATGATGTCTTCACTACGTTGTTGCTTGACAAGGTGTCGCTTCTCCCTTCAAAAGCCTATCTGCTCCAAGCCACCAGAAACCGCTGTCTCAATCATATCCGCAATATGGAAATAAGGCAACGTATTTCAAATCTTTACATCCTCGAATGTAATGAATATGATGCAGATGAGTGTTTCGATGCCAA
>JAFLRW010000125.1 GCA_022511285.1 Duncaniella sp. | reverse complement strand
AGGCGCATCAATGATATTGTCAGCGTGAGCCTCGCGCAGCTCTCTCGCCGGCCGAAATCCCCAAGTGACCCCGCAGGAATCGACACAAGCCCGACGGGCGGTTTCCATATCAACTCCGGAGTCGCCTACGTAAAGAACTTTAGATTTTTTTGTGGGCACCTTTCCGAGTATTTCAAATAATATGGATGGGTCCGGTTTCACCGGGACTCCTTCCTTTTGTCCTTCAACTGCACTCCACTCCACATTAGGAAAATAGTGGGCAACAAGACTTTCCACTGCCGTCTGATATTTATTGGATGCCACAGCCATACTGACGCCTAAATATTTCAGTTCTTCGAGCAGCTCTGGAATGCCGGGATAAGGCTCAGTGGCTTCTGATAGATGCAAACTATAATACTCTTTAAACATTTCAAGCGTGGTGCTGATAATCTCCGGCGTGCGGGCTTCATCGGGCAGAGCACGCTCCACAAGACGGGTTGCGCCGTTACCCACAAACTTGGTGTAGGCTGTTAGAGCATGTTCGGGATATCCGCCGCATCGCAGCGCGTAGTTGGTAGCGGCGCCAAGATCGGCTATTGTGTTGAGCAGTGTGCCGTCAAGATCAAAAATCACAAGTTTTTTCATGTCGGGTGCAACTGTTTATCATTAATCGAATCATCAAAACGGATATCCCACAGAGAAATGAAATGCCGTGTCACGTTTCCACTGCGGGTGTATCAAAGGCCAGCGCTCTTGTCCTGACGCCGGATTATAAGCCTTGACGCCAAGGTCAAGGCGTAGCAAGAAGTAGTTGAAGTCAAATCGCAATCCCAATCCGTATGCCCAAGCTATCTCTTTCCAAAATGTTTTGAATCGGAAAAAACCACCGGGCTGATTCTCATAGTTGTGAATAGTCCAAATGTTGCCGGCATCTATAAATCCCGCGCCCTCAAGCACCCAGAAGAGCTTGGCGCGATATTCCACACTCATGTCAAGCCTGATGTCGCCACACTGATTGATGAAATAGCTCACTGAGTTGTGAGAGTTGTAGCTTCCCGGACCAAGAGTGCGCACACTCCATCCGCGCACACCATTTGCTCCTCCAGCATAGAAACGTTTCTCAAATGGCATCACCGATGAGTTGCCATACGGAAATCCTATGCCTCCTCCCACGTGGAAGGCCACGGAGTGGCGTGGGCTAAGATTTGTAGTGAGAGCATAGTCTACCTCGCCTTTGATATATTGTGAGAATTGTGTGTCAAACACCTTATACACCCCCTCCTTTTTGTGACCTCCGCCTATCAGTTCACCTAAATATAGGAGATTTCCTGCTGTTTCGACTGAAGCGCGAATGGTGAAAACCCTGGGCTGGAGGGTGTATCTTCCGGTCAGGGTAGACGGCATCCGCTTATTGGTGTGATAATAGTGATAGGACATTGCCATAATTAAGTGGTCCTCATAGCTATATCGCAGCAATGGATTGTCTGGCGCTATCTGATCAAGAAAGTTATTGGTGCTCTCCGGGAGATAGACATAGTTGAGGTCGAGGAGATTAAATTCGTGTCGGCGGGTGTTGGTGCGGTTATGCCATTTGTATTTCCAAGCCAGACCCGAAATGATTCTGGTGTACTCGGGGCGTTCTTGGTAATTGCCTGACACTGCAAACTCGGTCGAAACATTGAAACGCTTCTGAATCGAGCCGGAGATAAACGGAAATTCTATCCTCGGGAAAGTGATGCCGACCTCCCCGGCCCATTCGATATATCTATTGTTGATAAGGTCCGTAAAGTTGCCCGACAGGCTTTCGTAATTCATTCTCAAGCGGCCTGTTAGTAGCTGTGAGCCACGTGCCAAATTGCGGTGCTGATAGGTCAGACCGAGCCCGAATCCAAGGTCGCCTTCTGAATTGGTTCCCTCGACATCAAATGTTACAGCCTGTTTCTTATTGCGTGAAAGCAGGATATATGCGTCAAGCAAACCGGTATCACCGTTGCGCCCCACAGGTTTAAGCTCTATATTGATGGAACGTAATATTCCGAGCGTCGACAAGGCCTCATACGTGCGGTCAACATCGCGTGTGGTGTAGAGTGCGCCCGGTGAGAGAAAACATTTCTCTTGCAGCACCGATGGCTTCAGATAGCGGTCTGTTCCATATAGTATTATGAGGTCGCCATAACTGACTGTGTCAAGTGCAAGGCTGCCAATATCCGATGATGAAACACTCTTGTCGGACTCTACCACAAATTTTACATCGCGCAGAAAATAGCGCCTGTGAGGCTGAAATGCTCCGGAGGTTGTCGCTGAATCAGTGCGCAGTCTGGGAGCTCTTATCCTCAACACCAAGTCAACATCCTTTGAGTTTTCAGCCGTGTCTGCTACATAGGTAATGTATTCCTTGTTGAAGTCGAAATAACCATTGTTCTTGAGCCGTCGGGTAATCAGCAGCCGCTGTGATTCGAGTTCGTCGAGATTGAAAAGATCGCCTGGTCGCACCATTCGCAGCAGCAGTGAGTCTGACCTTAAGATTCCGGCTATGGCGGTGTCAGCTATCACCGAGGAGAACGATGAGATGCGGTGTGGGGTGCCGAGCTTCAGGTTGTAGTCCACCTCAATCTTGTTGCGGGCGGGATTGACTATCGTATCCACTGTGACCATTGTTTCGAGATAGCCGCGGTTAATCATCGTTTGACGCAGCTGTCGCGACGAGGCCTCGGTGAGCTCATCGCTGTAAATCACAGGCGCTTGCCCCATACGACGCACCCAACGATTATACCATTTTGTAGTGTCTGAGCCTGAAAGATTATATGTGCCCAACTGGAGCTTCCAAAAGCCGAGCACCTTGTGGTTGGGCGACTGTCTGAGATAATTCGCCAGGTCGGCCGACGATATCTCTGTTGGCTCGGCCGATTCAATGTTAATCCTCACCTTATCAAGCAGATATTCTCCTTTGGGCACGTGACGAGTAGCGCTACATCCGGTGAGGATGAAGAGCAACACCACTGATAGCACTTGGCTGACGTATCTGAAAGATGATGACATATCGCGTTTAGCTCTACAAAATTACTCCACAAGCCGCAATTTAGCAAGGACTGTGACAAAAAACTAATTAAAAATAGTGAAATGGGTTTGTAAAACCCGCATCGGTTTAGTAACTTTGTAGTTTGAAAATCAAATAGCGAAACAAAAATTCACCCTATATTTCTCTACTGAATTATGAAAAACAAGCCGGCTCTTATTATTGTGACCATAGTTATGGCTGTACTGCTCTTTGCGGTGGTGGGATTTAGCATCTGGCAAGTGGCGTCGCTTAAGAACAGAGTGGCCGAAGCGGAACTTCAGAACGAGGAGCTTCGCCTTGACAACGAGCAGCTACAGCTCAGCAATGAATTTGATATGCTCAATTCAGAGTTTCAGCAATATGAGGACCAGGCGCAACGCTTGGCCAACGATACTATCTTGGCCAAGTATACTGCGGCCAAGGCCAAGGTAGAACAACTGATGAACGAATTGAAAAATGAAAAAGTGAAATCTGCAGCTCGCATCAAAGAGTTGCAAAATGAGATATCTACCCTCAAAGGCCTGTTGCGCCACTATATTGCTCAAATTGATTCTCTCGGCAAAGAAAATGCCGGATTGAGGGCCGAGAATACGGAGATTAAAGAGCAGAATCGCCAATTGAGCACTCGTGTGGCTGAGGAGACTCGCAAAAATGAGAACCTGAGCGAACGAATGACACTTGCTGAGAAACTCAATGTCACCGGTGTCACCCTCACGGCATTGAAGAAAAACGGCAAGGTGGAAAGCAATGTAACAAAAGCCCGCCAGTTGAGAGTGACGTTCACTATTCCACAGAATAATTCTACACCGGTCGGAGAAAAAATGATTTGGCTCCGCCTTGTCAGCCCTGAAGGACAGCTGCTCGGAGGTGCCGGCTCGTTCCCGTTTGAGGGGAAAAGTGTTGCGGCTTCGGCGCGCAAAAGTGTGGAGTATTCTGGCGATGAGATAGCAGGAGTCACTATCTACTGGGATGTCAACACCACATTGACCCCCGGTGATTACACTGTAGAACTCTTTACTGATGGCTACCGCCTCTGCTCTCGGAGATTTACACTCAAGAAATAAACGTTACTTGCCAGCGATATGTCAGGCTTTTGGGAATCAATATCGGCCGTTGAGATATCTCAGTCCTCGGCTATAATCCGCATCATTGTGTCGATGCTGCTCGGTGCGTGTGTGGGCATAGAGCGCAAGACAAAAGGGCAGATGGCGGGATTGCGCACTTTTGCTCTCATATCTATGGGGGCTTGTATTGCTATGATGCTCTCCATCTACGTCTGCCAGGAGACATCGGAATTACATCGAGCAGACCCGAGCCGCATAGCCGCACAGGTGATTTCCGGAATCGGTTTTCTTGGCGCCGGCACGATAATACAGATGAAAGGTTCTGTGCGCGGTCTCACAACCGCCGCCGGCATCTGGATAATCGCCGCAATCGGAATGGCGGTGGGATGCGGATTGTATGTTGTTGCCATTGTGGCTACGGCAATGGTTTTAGTGGTGCTCACTCTGCTTGAACAATTGGAGAGGCGAGTGAATGTGGGCAACGAGGCTCGAACCATTCACTTGAGAGTGAAAGGTATAGTAAACTCAATACAGCCTTACAAGGAGGCGCTCCAGCGCCACGGCATTCACCTCTCTAAGGTGTATGTGGAATATGACTATGAGCACGATATCTCCCGTCTAAACCTGGTGATACTCATCCGTGAACATTCTGATTTTATTGATCTCTTTGACTCACTTCACACTATCCTTCCCACTCTGACCATCTCAATCTCCAACCAAGCAGACTTATCCTAACAAAACTTCTTCCCCTATAAAATGTTAACAATGATTCTGGCCAATTCGGCTGCCGGGGCTTTTGATGTCGAGGGACTTATAAGCGACCTTGCATTTATCTTGATTCTTGGAGCGGTGACCACACTGCTGTTCAAATGGTTGAAACAGCCTGTGGTGCTCGGATATATCGTGGCCGGATTCCTTGCCAGCCCAAATTTTACATATCTCCCCTCTGTCACCACTGAAGCTAACATCGAATTTTGGGCTCAAATAGGTATTATAGTCCTTCTGTTCTCGTTAGGCCTTGAGTTCAGTTTCAAGAAGTTAGTCAATGCCGGAGCTCCGGCAGTGGTAACGGCCTTATTCATAGTCTGCGGTATGATGACAGCGGGCTTTGCGGCTGGTCATATTTTGGGATTTTCACGCATCAATTCGATGTTTCTTGGCGGTATGCTGTCGATGTCGTCAACCACCATCATCATAAAGGCGTTTACAGACTTGGGTCTGCGGCAACGCAAGTTTGCATCACTCGTATTCGCCGTGCTTATAGTTGAAGACCTGTTTGCAGTGTTGATGATGGTTGTACTCTCATCTATAGCTCTCAACAACAGTGTTGAGGGGGGCGAAATGCTGTTTAGCATCAGCAAACTGGCGTTTTTCCTCATTATTTGGTTTGTGACCGGGGTTTTTGTGCTCCCTTCGCTTCTCAATTCGCAGCGGCGTTTCCTCAATTCAGAGACACTCCTCATTGTGTCAATGGGCTTGTG
>JAFLRW010000124.1 GCA_022511285.1 Duncaniella sp. | reverse complement strand
TTGCCACGTTTTATGCTAATAAATGCCTAACTTTGTAGGCTTATTTTTGCGTTTGGTAATAATTATGAAGAAGTTAACTATATTCGCGGCGGTAATTGCAGTGATGGCTCTGCTTTCGTCGGCCGCTACGCGCAGCCGGAAGGTGGATATCTCGCGCAATCTTGATATATTTAATTCGCTTTATCGGGAATTGCAGACATTTTATGTTGATTCCATAGATGCCGAGAAGAGTATTAACACAGCCATCGCGGCTATGCTCGATGATATTGATCCTTATACTGAGTATATCCCTGCTAAGGAACAGGCTCAGTTTCGCACGATGACCACCGGTGAGTATGGCGGTATTGGGTCGCTGATTCAAGAGACTCCGCGCGGGGTGATTATATCCGAACCTTACGCCGGAAGCCCGGCTCTGGAGGCCGGGTTGCGCCCCGGTGATCGGATTATTATGATTGATGGTGACTCCACAGCCGGATGGCGCTCAGACAAGGTGAGCGACCGGCTCAAGGGGCAGAGCGGGACAATGGTGAGTGTGACGGTCAATCGTCCTTATGTGGCCGACTCTATCCGCACCTTTGATATTAAGCGCCGCAAGATACAGATTCCATCGGTGCCTTATTACGGGATGCTGCGTGACAACACCGGATATATTATCCTTAACACTTTCTCCGAGAAGAGTTATCCCGACGTAAGAGCCGCTGTCGAGGCTCTTAAGGCTCAGGGGGCAGAGCGGCTTGTGCTTGACTTGCGTGGCAATGGCGGAGGATTGGTGGAGAGTGCCGTGCAGATTCTTGGCATCTTCCTTCCTAAGGGGACCACTGTGCTCAATACCCGCGGGCGCGGGGTGCTAAGCGAGAAGGTGTATAAGACATCTGTTAATCCTATCGACACAAAAATGCCTCTTGCTGTGCTTATCGATGGCTCGTCAGCGTCGGCCAGCGAGATTGTCACCGGAGCTCTTCAAGACCTGGATAGGGCTGTGGTGATAGGGAACCGCTCGTTTGGCAAGGGATTGGTGCAATCCACCCGTCAGCTCCCGTATGATGGTATTCTTAAGGTCACGGTGGCTAAGTATTATATCCCTTCCGGACGCCTGATACAGGCTATAGACTATTCTCACCGAAATCCTGACGGGTCAGTGGGCCGCATTCCCGACTCGCTCACGACGGTGTTCCACACGTCAGGCGGCCGCGAGGTGCGCGACGGTGGTGGTATTACGCCTGATGTCACTGTGCCGTTTTCAGACATTAATCGGCTCACATTCAATGTGGTACGCGATAATTGGGCTTTTGATTTTGCCACTCGCTATGCCGCTACTCATGACACTATTGCACCTCCGGAGCTGTTTGAGGTGACTGATTCTATTTATGCTGAATTCAAGGCATTTATCGACCCCAAGCGTTTTAATTATGACAAGGTGTGTGAGACTGCAGTTGACCAATTGCGTAAGCTTGCGGAGGCTGAGGGGTATATGAACGATTCGACCACGCGTCAGTTTGATATCCTTGCTTCGATGCTTAAACATGATCTCAATCGCGATCTGGATATCAACCGTAAGGCGATAACTCCTTATCTGGCCAGCGAAATTGTGGGCCGCTATTATCAGCAGCGCGGAGAGATTATCAACTCCTTGCGCAGTGATGCCACAGTCGATTCTGCTCTCACCATTCTCAATTCCCCGCGCTATGGTGAGATTCTCAGCCCTAACACCTCTTCAAAACGATGAGCAGCGAGGCCGCAGTGAATCTTGTGGAGCTTAGCTCAGCCTTTCTCTCTCCATCGCGGCGCAAGGCTATAGATAGGTGGCTCAAGGGAGATGCCCGGATATTGGGCCTGTATTCTCTTGCCGGAAGTGCACCGGCATTGGTGTTTGGCGCTTTGGAGCGCAGGGATGTCCCGATGATTGTGGTGGGCGATTCGCTTGACGATGCCGGATATCTATATCACGATCTTTCTCGCATCCTTGGTGAGAATGAGGTGATACTCTTCCCCTCCGGATTCAAGCGCGATATAAAATACGGCCAGCCCGATCCTCCTTCGGAGATTCTACGCACGGAGGCCCTCAATCGTTGGCACTCCGAGACGGCGGCACCGAGATATGTGGTGACTTATCCCGAGGCGTTGGCTGAGTGTGTGGCATCGCGTAAGACGATTGACGATCATACGCTCCATCTCTCCACCGGCAGCACTCTGGATATGTCTGTAGTGGTCAAGTGGCTGCGCGACAATGGATTTGTGACCGTAGATTATGTCTATGAACCCGGACAGTTTGCTATGCGAGGGTCTATTATAGATATTTTCGGCTATAGCAGCGAACTACCGTTGCGCATAGATTTTTTCGGCGATGAGATAGACTCTATCCGCTTGTTTAATGTTGAGACTCAGCTTTCAGAGCGTAAACTGACAGAGGTGGCCGTGACATCCGGAGTGGCATCAGCTTCGAAGGGTGGTGGCGAGTCGTTGCTTGAGTTTGTTGACCCCTCAACCATCATCGCTGTGCGTGATCCCCGTTATACCATTGAGCGCATTCGGGCTATTGCGGCAAGCGATTTTTCACAGAGTGCTTTGATTGCCGGTGAGGGGGATGTGACGGCTCTGGACCGTGTGGTTGACCCAGAGTCTTTTGCACGCGCTTTTGCCGGGTTTAGGCAGTTGATGTTTACGGCAGCTCCGCTCCCGGAGCATCCGGAAGTTGCGGCTATTGATTTCGGCTGCTCGCCACAAGTGATTTACCATAAAAATTTCGAGCTGATTGCCGAATCGTTCACACGATTCCTTGCCGATGGCTACACTATTAATATTTTGAGTGACAGCGATCATCAGTTTGATCGCCTACGCTCCATATTCAGCGACCGCGGCGACAATATAAGCTTTACTCCCGTTACACCGACGCTCCACGAGGGCTTTATCGACCACGAACGGCGAGTGTGTCTGTTCACTGACCATCAGATTTTTGACCGATTCCATAAATACACACTGCGTTCAGACCGTGCCCGCTCCGGCAAGCTCGCACTTTCTCTGAAAGAGTTAAGTGCCATAGAACCCGGCGATTACATAGTCCATGTGGACCACGGAGTGGGTCGTTTTGCCGGGCTGCTGCGCACCGATGTCAACGGTCGCACACAGGAGATGATTAAACTCGTCTATGCCAACGATGATATTATCTTTGTCTCCATCCACTCGCTCCACAAGCTTGCCAAATATCGAGGCAAGGAGGGTGTGCCTCCAAAGATCAATAAGCTTGGTACGGGGGCGTGGAATAAACTCAAGGAGCGCACAAAATCAAAACTCAAAGATATAGCCCGCGACCTTATACGCCTCTATGCCGCACGTAAGGAGGAGCAGGGCTATGCCTTTGCCCCCGACTCTTTTCTTCAGCACGAGCTTGAGGCATCCTTTATCTATGAGGATACCCCGGATCAGCTCACGGCAACACGAGCCGTCAAGGCTGACATGGAGAGCAATCGCCCTATGGACCGACTGATATGCGGCGACGTGGGATTTGGAAAGACGGAAATAGCTGTGCGCGCCGCATTTAAAGCGGCTGCCGATGGAAAACAGACGGCACTCCTTGTTCCCACTACGGTGCTTGCATATCAGCACTATAACACCTTCACGCAGCGTCTTAAAGATCTTCCGGTGAGGGTTGACTATCTGAGTAGAGCCCGATCGGCCAAGGAGATGCGTCTCATCATCAAGGATCTTGCCGATGGGAAAATTGATATTCTGATTGGCACACATAGGCTGATAGGGAAGGATGTGAAATTCAAGGATTTGGGCCTCCTGATTGTCGACGAGGAGCAGAAGTTTGGTGTGGCGGTAAAGGAAAAGCTCAAGCAAATGAAGGTAAATGTCGACACTCTTACAATGAGCGCCACTCCGATACCGCGCACGCTGCAATTCTCTCTGATGGGTGCACGCGACCTTTCAGCTATCAATACACCACCGCCCAATCGTTATCCGATAGTGACATCTGTCAATGCCGGGGGCGACGATATTATTTCTGAGGCAATCAATTTTGAATTATCGCGCAATGGTCAGGTGTTTATTGTCAACCATCGCATCGAAGGGCTCTACGACCTTGAAGCGCAGGTGAAGCGCCTTGTGCCGGATGCCAGGGTTGTAGTTGGACACGGGCAGATGCCACCAGAGAAACTTGAGCAGGCTATCATTGACTTCTCTAACCATGATTACGATGTGCTCATAGCCACTACCATCATTGAGAGCGGAATAGATATGCCGAATGTCAATACCATAATAGTCAACAATGCCCAAAATTTCGGGCTGAGCGAGCTCCATCAATTGCGCGGACGTGTAGGACGGAGCAATCGTAAGGCGTTCTGCTATCTTTTGGTGCCTCCTCACATACCGCTCTCGCCGGTGGCTCGCCGACGTTTACAGGCCATTGAGAGCTTCTCGGAGCTCGGCAGCGGCATCCATATTGCTATGCAGGACCTTGATATTCGTGGCGCCGGCAATCTGCTTGGCGCCGAACAGAGCGGTTTTATTGCCGATCTTGGTTATGAAACCTATCAGAAAATACTCAAAGAGGCTGTCACCGAATTGCGTACTCAAGAGTTTGCCGGTCTTGATGCAGCGACTACGGCTGACCGTCCCGAGGAGGATGAATTTGTTGCCGACTGCTCTGTGGAAAGCGATATGGAATTGCTCCTGCCGGCTGACTATGTCCCGGGTGAGAGCGAACGCATAGCCCTCTACCGTGAGCTCGATGGCATAGAACGAGAGACAGACCTGATGGAGTTTCGCGAGCGCTTGGCTGACCGTTTCGGAGCCATCCCCCCTGAGACTCTCGAACTGCTCCGCATTCCGCGGCTGCGACGTCTTGCCCGGCGCTTGGGCATTGAGAAGGTGTCGTTGAAGCAGCGCAAGATGTTCACATACTTCGTTGGAAAATCCAACGAGGCTTACTATCAGAGCGAAATGTTCGGGCGTATGGTGGCGTATCTCACAGCTCATCCCCGCCGTGTGCAGATTCGCGAGCGCGACGGTCGACAGTCATTCGCTTTTCTCAACATCCCAACCGTTGAGACTGCTGTGACAATCCTCACTGAAATAATCGGAGAGAACTGAGATTGATAACTTTAACAATAGTTAACAAAGGAGAGTGGGATTTTCTTTGTAATTTTACCCGTCTAATCACGAACCGACCTTATAGCAAATGAGTGCAAGACTGCTGTTGATCGACGATGAAGAGTCGATTTGCGAGATACTTAAATACAACCTAAGCAAGGAGGGCTATGATGTCGACACGGCTTATAGCGCTGAGGAAGCCCTTGAGAAGGACCTCGCTGCCTATGACCTGTTTATAGTCGATATTATGATGGAAAATCTCACCGGCTTCGATTTTGCCAAGCGTGTGCGTAACGATACGCAGACAGAGTCTGCTCCAATCATCTTTTGCTCCGCGCTCTCAGGCGAAGACGACACGGTGATGGGTCTGAATATCGGGGCCGATGACTACATAACCAAACCATTTAAGATGAGCGAGGTGATAGCCAGAGTCAACGCTGTGCTCCGGCGCGCCCAGATGGCTCGCAAAGCTGCACAGGTGTCAGATGTGGTCAATCCCGATGCCCTTGAGGAAAAAATCGTCTACAAGGGGCTCTGTATTGACCCCAACG
>JAFLRW010000123.1 GCA_022511285.1 Duncaniella sp. | reverse complement strand
TGCTCGCTTTTTGTATATATTGCGCAATTTTTTAACCTTTTTGAAGCGCAGCATCAAACCGATGTATTTTGGAGGAAAATATTCTTTAGACTTCAAATACGATTGAGGGTCTTGGAACCGGTTCGACAATTCATCGTCAAACCGGATATTAATGCTTCGTTGCTTGGCTTTTAAAGATTTATTGTTGATAGTCATATAGGAAATTTTGTAAAATTGTCCTTCACTTTAGACTCTCCATTTGGACTTTCCTTAAACGGTTTTTCATGGATTTTTTCTCAAAATTTTGTCAGTTCAAAAATAAACCTTAAATTTGCAACGCTTTTGACAAATATGGTGAGCATAGCTCAGTTGGTTAGAGCGTCGGATTGTGGTTCCGAAGGTCGTGGGTTCGACCCCCACTGTTCACCCCGAGTTTTTCAAAAAGCAGCGTTTCAGAGATGATTCGTTGCTTTTTTTGTTGTGAATAATTAAGAATTTACCAACTTGTTTTACAAAATGCGACAAGATATGTGTAACTTTACGCTCGGAAAACAGCAAACATATTCAATTTAAGGATGACTCAGACGGAGAAATATATTTGGCTGATTAATACGATACATAAGGCCAAGCGGATTTCATTGGCAGACATATCAGACCAATGGCGCGAATATGCAGGGCTTAATGTGGATGAGAAGCTTTCTCGGGCCACATTTAATCGCTGGAAAGATGACATCTATCTGCAATTTGGAGTCATAATATCCTGCCAGAGGGCCGGCGGATATAAGTATTATATAGACAATCCTGAAATTATAGAAGATAATCATCTGAACAAATGGATGATTGACACGATAGCCACCGGCATTCTGATTAACAATAACATCTCTATCAGTGACCGCATATTAGTCAACAAAATCCCTTCAGGCAATGACCATCTCAAGACAATCATAACAGCTTTGAAGAGAAATGTTAAGATATGGATAACCTATCAGCGGTTTGACAGAGAGAGTTATCGCTTTTTGATTGAGCCTTATTGTCTTAAATTATTTGAAAACCGTTGGTATATGTTGGGGCAAAACAATAGGGGACATGTGAAAATTTACGGCCTTGACAGAATTTTGAAGATAGAAGTGACTGAAGAGCATTTCAGGTTGCCACAGGATTTTAATGCCGAGCAGTTTTTTGCGCCATATTTCGGCGTGGTTATAGGATATGATGTAAAGCCTGAAAAGATAGTCATCAGGGCATACGATATCCACCGTCTCTATATGGCAAGCTTGCCGTTACACGATAGCCAAAAATTGATTGAGGACACCGGCGAGTATGCCGATTTTCAACTGTGTGTAGCCCCGACCTATGATCTTGTGATGAAACTCCTCTCATTTGGCACTAAGATTGAGGTGTTGGAGCCGGAGTCGTTGCGTGGCACAATGCGAGGCTGGGCCTCAGATTTATGTGAAATGTATGATGGTAAAAAGCAATGAGAGATTTTGCAGCAATAGATTTTGAGACAGCCAATGGGAGGCGCTCAAGTGTGTGCAGTGTCGGCATAGTGATAGTAAGAGATGGTCAGATAGTAGATCGTTTCTACAGCCTAATCCGGCCGATACCTAATTATTACACAGGGTGGACTACAGAGATCCACGGTTTGACACGAACTGATACCGATTGCCAGCCCGCCTTCCCCGAAGTGTGGGCGCAAGTGGAGGACCGACTCGCCGGATTGCCACTGGTGGCACACAATCGCCCATTCGACGAAAGTTGTCTGAAAGCCGTTTTCGAGGAGTATGATATGGAGTATCCGGGATATGAATTTCACTGCACATTAGCAGCTTCAAGGCGATGTCTCCGACTCCCAAACCATCAACTACACACCGTTTCGGCCGCCTGTGGATTTGATTTAGACAACCATCACCACGCCCTTGCCGATGCCGAAGCCTGTGCAGCCATAGCCTTAAAGATTTTATAATCTCCATTACATAAAAGAACAATCGCCGAGCAATGCTTGCGCATTCGCCGGGCGATTTCCTCGTGGTCCCACTAGGGCTTGAACCTAGGACCCACAGATTATGAGTCTGTTGCTCTAACCAACTGAGCTATAGGACCGTCAGTCATTTTGTGGAGTTGTAAAACACACTCTGTTGACTTTTGACGCTGCAAAGTTATAGGTTTTTTATCAAACTACCAAGCATTGCAGCAGCAAATTTTTACCACTCCGCATTTTTTGTGATTTTTATAATTTTTTTGTCTATTTGAAATGAGATTATTAACTTTGCGTTCAAGATAGAAGAATATAATCTTAAATCACTACACTTTATATTGTATGAAACGTTTGTTATTAGGACTTGCTGCTGCGGCCATTTCTGTGTGTACGTGGGGCGAAACAATCTTAGTAGATTTTGAATCAGGTCAGATTCCGGAGGGTTGGACATCAAATGGAGTCACAGTTAAGAAAGACAACAATAGCCAGCGTGCCGCAATGGGCGCCAATTCCACTCTTACATCGCCGGCCATTGGCGGCCTTCGCACGGTGGCATATCGTCATAGAGGTTCCGGCAGTGGCAAGGTGCTGAAGGTCGATGCGTCGACCGACGGTGGTGCCACTTGGCAGGAGATTGGATCAACCACTGTGTCGTCGGCATCGGCGTATGGCTCGGCAAGCCACTCCGTAACGGCTTCTGCTGAGGCTGATGTGCAGGTGAGATTCAGCTGCCAGAGCGCTACAATTTATATTGATGACATTGAGCTCGTGTATATAAACCTTGCGTCTGAGCCAACACAGGTGTCGACAATAGAGATTGGAGCTCTGACTGGCAACAGCATAGAGATAGGTTTGACAAAGGGGAACGGTTCGGGGCGGCTTGTGGCAATCGCTGAGGGAGAGTCGCTTGGTTGGACTCCGGTTGACGGCGAGGCTTTTACCGGTGCATTCCCAAAGAAGGTTGACAATGTGACAATTCTTGCTTCAGGCGACGTTGACAGGGTTGTTGCCGACGGACTCGTGCCGGGAACTACCTATACAATAGGGGTCTTTGAATATAATGGCGATGGCGAGGCCAGAAATTATCTAACCACAGGAGCTCAGACAAAGACTGTCACCACTCTCACCGTGCCAACAGTGACTTCCTCTCCCGCCACGATAGATTTTATGAAGACTCGTGTAGGAGGGGCTAAAGAGAAAGAGGTTGTGCTGACAGGCAGATATCTCGCTCCCGCACAAGGTGATGTAACGGTTACATCCACATCTGATGCAGTGACTCTCAGTCTTGATGGCATCACTTATTCCAACTCCATAACGCTTCCTTACACAGGCTCTGAACTAAATAAAGCCGTCACCGTGCGTTTCACTCCTGCCACTTACGGCTCTCATGAGAGTGTGCTTGCGGTGAGCGGTGGCGGTGCGTCGGTAGAAATTGCAGTAAAAGGAACAGGCGCAGACAGCGACAACCACGAATATTTTATTGCACCTGATGGCGACGACTCTGCGGCCGGCACAATCGATGCTCCGTGGCTAAATCTCCAGAAAGCTGTAAATGCGGCTGTGGCCGGCGATGTGATATACTGTCGTGGCGGTCGCTACCATTTCACCACACGTGACAGCAGCGGAAAACTCACTGTCCGCATCAAGAACTCCGGCTCCGAGGGTGCCCCCATTACCATTACTGCTTATCAAGACGAACATCCTATCTTTGATTTTGAACAACAGTTGATTGACTGCAATCGCGATCGCAGCAAAGTTGGCGACCGCGGAATCCTCCTCACCGGCAACTATTGGCATCTCTACGGTCTCCACATCATGCATGCGGCAGACAATGGTCTCAAGCTTGAAGGCAGCCACAACTGCATCGAACGATGCGAATTCAGCTACAATTTAGATTCGGGATTGCAGATGGGCTTTGGTCATAATTTCGCTGATAGCGGTCTTGGTTCACACAACGATGGCTCCTTCTGCGCATATAATACAATTATTGACTGTGACTCACATCATAACTGTGACTTTGATGCCAACTACGGCAGTGACGCTGATGGTTTTGCCTGTAAGATGCACAATGGTAAAGGCAACCGCTTCATCCGCTGTCGCGCTTGGCGTAATAGCGACGATGCTTGGGACCTCTATGAGACTGACTACTCAGTTACTCTTATAGAATGTTGGGCCTGGGAATCAGGCAAAGCTGAAGACCACACTTGGGTCTACGAGTACTTCAACAGCGGCCCCGGTTTTTCAGGCAATGGCAATGGTATAAAACTTGGAGGCAACGGCTCTGGCGGCTCGTCAAAGGGTGTTCATTATGCCTACAATTGTGTGGCCTTTGGCAATAATAAGAGCGGCTCTACCAAAGGCTTTGACTGCAACTCCCATAAGGATGGCCACGTTGTGATTGGGGGGCTTGCGTTTGACAATGGATATGACTTTATGTTTGAATCAGGTGGCGGTGCCAACTCGGAGTTTTACAATAATGTTTGCTTCGGCCGCCAGGAAATCCTTGTTGGAAAGGAGAGTAATAACGCTCTTGGCGTCACTCCTCAACAAGGTAAGACATTCTTCACCAATGTGGTGACAGACTTTTCACGTTCTGATTATGAGAGCCTCTCTGAAGCTGATGCTCTTGCTCCGAGAGGTGACGACGGCAGTCTTCCACTTAAATTCGCCCGTCTGAAAAGCGGTAGCAAATTAGTGGATTCCGGTCTTGATAAAGCGGTGCCTTTCACTGATGAATTTCCGGCTCTGTTCCAGCCTGTTTATGGCGCCGCGCGTGATCTTGGGCCCTATGAGTTGAAGGAAGGAGAATCATCGAGCTTGTCACAAATGATAGCCACTCCCGGAGCAGAGTCTTCATTCAACATCATTGCCAGTGGGCGAGGCAGCGAACTGCTGATGCAAATTTCATCCGCCACACCTTGCTCAGCTGAAGTTGCCATTTACAATGTGACCGGTGTGCTCGTGGCTGTCATACCCGTAGGTTCTATAGAGTCAGAGGCCACATACACCACACCTCTTCCCACAGAAGGATTGATGGCCGGAGTCTATATAGCAACCCTCCGCTTGCCCACACAGACACTCTCAGCGAAGTTTGCAGTGAAGTAACATTTTAATCCATATATATAAATCCGGTCCTGGATGTCATACATCAAGGGCCGGATTTATATCATATAAGAGTCGTGAAAGATGAAGAAATTGAAGTGTCTAAGGTGCTTCAATTTTTTGGGGACTTCGAGAATGAGGAACAGGGCTTATCTATCGCAAATGAGACTTCCGATGATGAAGAAAACAGCGAGGACGCAGATTTAAAGCCGATTGAAGAAAAATATTGCATTTAATTTGTAACAAGTTTAATGTCAGTGTTTTAATCACTAAAATACGTGTGTAACGGGAGTTTCTGTTGCATACGTATTTTTGTGCCTATTATCATACTTATTTACAATATTTTAAGGTCCCAAAAAGCACTTTCTCAAATTCTTATTTTAGCAATAAATCAGCAAGTTACGCCAAAAATTTTTTTAAGAAAATATTTGGTGGATGATTTTAAAAATCGTAATTTTGCATCGTTGAGTTATAAACTTGACACGAAAATCTGAATCAACACGAAAGTGTCTTACTGATTCTCGGGATTGAAGCCTGGAAACCTCAACCCCGTTATACGAGATGAGGTGGACACTCTCGCGTCATAGCAAGCTATGGCAAGAGAGTAATGT
>JAFLRW010000122.1 GCA_022511285.1 Duncaniella sp. | reverse complement strand
CATCCTCGACGAGGCCACCTCCAGCATCGACACGCGCACCGAGCAGATCGTGGCCGACGGCATGGATCGCCTGATGCGCGGGCGCACCACGTTCGTCATCGCCCACCGCCTCTCCACCATCCGCAACGCCGACTATATCATTGATATGGGTCCGGGCGGAGGCAAAAACGGCGGACACATCATAGCCGAAGGGTCACCTTCACAAATAGCCTCTACCAATTCACCCACAGCTGCATTCATCCAATCGCAGCTATCGTCAATGTAGATTCCGCTATCTTCGCTTCACATTCCTTGGCTCTTGTGTTCTCGTGGGGTATGAGGCATGGGGCGGAAAGAGTTTTGAGAGTAGGTCACCCCTCCCTATTCGCTTAAGGGATGTGGTGATGTCGTGGCGATAGGCCGGGTCATACCAGAAGAAATATTTTCGCTGCGCCAATTTCTGCCGCGGGTCAGTGGCAGTGAAAACAGGCTCAAGAGTGTACGGATGTATTCCTGTATAATAGATCTCGGTTGCGAGAGTCATTGGCGTGGGGGTGAAATCCTGCACCTGCTCTAAATGTAGGTGCATCGCCTTAGTTTCCGCGGCAAGTTCGGCCATATCCTCCTCTCGGCATCCCGGATGCGATGATATGAAGTAGGGGATAAGCTGCTGTTTCAGTTCGTGCCGGGAGTTGACGCGCTCAAAAAATCGACTAAACTCTCTGTAAAGCTCAAAATCAGGCTTTCGCATCAGATTAAGTACGGAAGGTGATGTGTGTTCCGGAGCCACTTTTAGACGGCCGGATACGTGGCTGACAATCAACTCTTCGTTATATCTGCGGTTTGCGCGGTCAACTCCTGCATCGCCGGTGTGATGCATCGAAAGATCATATCTCACCCCCGAGCCGATAAACGACTTCTTCACGCCCTTCACACTGTCTACACTATGATAAAGGTTGAGCAGGGGGGTGTGGTCGGTGTTCAGATTTCGACACACTGATGGATGCAGACAGGATGGGCGCAGACACTTTTCGCATAGCGAAAGGTCCTTTCCGCCCATATTGTACATATTTGCGCTTGGACCGCCAACATCACTGAGATAACCTTTGAAATCAGGCATCGCAGCCACTGCCTTCACCTCCTTTATCACTGACTCCTTGCTGCGTGAGGATATGAATTTTCCTTGGTGGGCCGATATAGTGCAAAATGCACATCCGCCAAAACATCCCCGATGGATATTGACGGAGTGGCGTATCATCTCGTAGGCAGGAATCCTTTTGCCTTTATATCGTGGATGGGGCAGACGGGTATACGGCAAATCGAATGAGCGGTCTATCTCAGCCGTTGTCATTGGCGGATACATCGGATTGACTTTCACCCAAATATCTCCATATTGCTGCCATAAGGTTTTGCCGTGGATGGCATTGCTCTGCTGTTCAATATGCCTGAAATTTTCTGCCTGGGCCTTTTTGTTTTTCAGACACACTTCAAATGGATGCAATATAATGTTTGCATCGTCGGCCTCGGGAGGCACAGAAGAGCGCACGGCCGTCTGCATCACATTGTCTATTTCATCAATCCTCTCACCGGCATCAAGTCGGCGAGCTATCTCAAGAAGGGTTCTTTCACCCATCCCGTAAGATATGAGCGAAGCATCACAGTCCATCAGCAGCGAGGGCCTCAACCGGTCCTGCCAATAGTCATAATGCGCCAACCTACGCATTGAGGCTTCAATGCCTCCGGCTATGACGGGAGTATCCGGAAACAGCTCACGCAGGATATGAGAGTAGACAATAGTGGGGTAATCGGGTCTTGCTCCGTGGCGTCCTCCGGGAGTATAGGCATCGTCCGAGCGCCTTCTGCGGGCTGCGGTGTAATGATTAACCATCGAATCCATTGCCCCGGCCGACACTCCGAAGAAGAGCCGCGGAGCTCCGAATTTTCGGAAATCTCTTAGGTCATCCTGCCAGTTGGGTTGCGGCACAATGGCCACCCGATAGCCTGCCGACTGCAGCACTCGCCCAATTACAGCGGAGCCAAACGAAGGATGGTCCACATAAGCATCTCCCGAAAAGAGGACTACATCAACGCTGTCCCAGCCTAAGAGTTTCATCTCCTTGACACTGGTGGGAAGATAAGCAGTGAGCGGTGGATAAGCCTCAGTCGGCAGTGTGCCGCTTATTGGCCCGGCTGATTGTTTTCCATTGCGTTGCATCTGTCCTCCATTGCTATAATTTCATCGCGAATCTGCGCTGCTTCTATAAAATTCATCTCTTTGGCGGCCTTCATCATATCCACACGACGGCGGTCAATGAGTTTACGCAGCGATTCTATATTCATATACTCCATCACAGGGTCGGCAGCCAAGTGTACCTGCTTAGTGTACTCCTGAACGTAAGGCACTGCCTCGCGCTTTTTCTCGTGTTTGGACGTTGACGGTCTATGCCCTGCGGCTGTTCGTCCCTGCTTCACGGGAGTGTCATCCATTTCAAAGTCAGTGTCAAAGCCGACAATTGCATTGCGCGCTTTAATGATGGCAGTCGGAGTAATGCCGTGCTCCTCATTGTAAGCCAGCTGTTTGGTGCGACGGCGCTGTGTCTCGTCAATTGTTTGCTGCATCGAATCCGTAATCTTGTCGGCATACATTATCACCGTGCCGTTAAGATTACGGGCTGCGCGACCAACAGTCTGAGTCAGAGAGCGGTGATTGCGCAAAAAACCTTCCTTGTCAGCATCCAGGATAGCCACTAACGACACCTCCGGGAGATCAAGCCCTTCACGGAGCAGGTTGACACCTATCAGCACATCATAGACTCCGGCTCTCAGGCCGTCAAGAATCTTAATGCGGTCAAGCGTGTCGACATCACTATGGATATACGCCGTGTTGATTTGCAGTTTTAGCAGATATTCATTCAGCTCCTCAGCCATACGCTTGGTGAGAGTGGTGACCAAAGTGCGCTCGCCGCGCTCAATGCGTATGTTAATCTCCTCCAAGAGGTCGTCAATCTGATTCAGTGACGGACGCACCTCAATGACGGGGTCGAGCAGGCCGGTGGGACGGATAATCTGCTCCACCACCACACCCTCGCTGCGCTGCAACTCATAGTCGGCGGGCGTTGCGCTCACATAAAGCACCTGGGGTGTCAACTTCTCAAACTCCTCAAACTTCAACGGCCTGTTGTCGAGCGCAGCCTCTAAGCGAAACCCGTAGTCAACAAGATTCATTTTGCGCGAGAGGTCGCCGCCAAACATTGCGCGACACTGAGGCAGAGTGACGTGGCTCTCGTCAATAATGGTCAAAAAGTCGTTGGGGAAATAGTCGAGAAGACAGAATGGGCGCATTCCGGGTTGTCGGCCATCAAAATAGCGCGAATAATTCTCTATTCCGGAGCAGTGGCCCACCTCGCGCAGCATCTCTACGTCGTAAGTAACTCTTTCAAGCAAGCGTTTGGCTTCAAGCTCCTTGCCGACATGAAAGAAATCATCATATTGCCGTCCTAGGTCGACCTCTATCTGCCCGATAGCCGTCCCCATGCGTTCCGGCGAGGTGACAAAAAGATTGGCGGGATAAATCTGAAAAATGTCGTGATTCCCAAGCGACACGCCATCGTCAGGGTGGATAGTCTTGATCGATTCAATCTCATCTCCCCAAAAAGAAACACGCACCAGGATATCCTCATAGGCAAGGCGTATCTCCACCGTATCCCCTTTCACTCGGAATGTGCCGCGAGCCGCTTCCACCTCATTGCGGGAATAAAGCGATGCCACCAGCTGTCGCAAAAAGAAATTTCGCGTCACCTTTTGGCCGGTGTGAATCTTAATCACATTGGCATCGAAATCATCAGGATTACCCATGCCGTAGAGACAGGACACCGATGACACCACCACAACATCCTTTCTGCCCGAGAGCAAGGCAGAGACAGTGGAAAGGCGCAGGCGCTCAATCTCATCGTTGATCATCAGATCCTTCTCGATATATTTGTCAGACGACGGTATATAAGCCTCAGGCTGATAATAGTCATAGTAGCTGACAAAATATTGCACCGAGTTGTCGGGGAAGAAACTCTTAAACTCGCTGTAAAGCTGTGCCGCGAGGGTCTTATTATGGCTAAGAATCAGCGTAGGTTTCTCCACCCGGGCAATAACGTTGGCCATTGTAAACGTCTTGCCCGAACCTGTAACGCCAAGCAGCGTTTGGGCCGGCTCTCCGGCAAGAATCCCCTTCACCAACTGTTCGATAGCCTGTGGTTGGTCGCCGGTAGGTTTATATTTTGAACATAACTGAAACTTCATAACCCACAAAGTTACAAAATCTCAAGGATATAATCAAACCGAAAAAAATTCGCCTTGCAAAGTTACAACCGCCCTACAGCCAAAACGGTGCGATATTGCCGATTTGTGATTGTAAGAGTGCAACCCCTCATAAAGCTGAATTAAAGCAACAAAACAGAAACCACAGACGGGAATGGTGTTTCCTTTCTGTGGTTTCTGTGTGCGGGTGGATTGTTATGGTCAAACGGCCATATTGATTGTCAGAACCTCTAACTTAGGGCTGATACGACAGATCGATAGATTTACAAAGATTGTCCAGCGTTGGGAAGATGTCTAACGGATTCATGTTTATCACCGACAGCTGGTTTATGATTGATTTCTTGGAGGCAGCTTTGATGATAATCTTCGCCTTAATGTCCGAATTGGATGCTACTGTGGGGTCAGCGAACAATTCAAACAGGCCGCTCTGATTAGCGAACCTTGTTTCGAACACTTCGGGGAGGATAAACTGATTTTCTTTGTAGTCGAACGGGCTTACATCTCTTTTTTCGTCAATGTAACGGCTTTGGGAGTTCAAGCCTTTCAGATACACCACCCCGTCGGTCTCCATCTTTTCGCAGCACGCAAAATAGAGAGCGACCACCGGATTTGTGGTCCAGTCAAGCAGGCGTGTGGGCAATCCGTAATGCTGACCCAACATGAGGATATCCATGTCCTTGGTTAGCACTTGATTGTAGTATTGGCGATAACACCTTTTGAATTCCAGAAACATGTTATTCTCTGCGTCTTTTTGCCTCTGCGGAGCCCTGCCGATTTTAGGAATCAGCTCATATGACGTGTCCGCCTGACCTCTGTAAATAGAGGTGTCATTGTTCTTGTTGAGTTCAGAGACAAGACGTAGATAGTCCCCCAAACTCTCAACAACAAATGTACGAGTGTCGGAATCGGTTGAGGCCCCTTTCGCAATTATAAACTGCGCGATGATATTCAGGTCCTCAAGACGTTTTTCACACGTCTCACTTCTATTGATGGTTTTACCCCATAGTCCCATGGTTCAGTTTTTTTAAATTTAACATATAAAGATTTGAGTTATTACTTCGTTTAAGGTACTCTGATAATTTGCGTGCCTTCGTAGATGTCAGAGTACCATTGTCGGTTTTCTGTGATGCCGTAAATTGATTGTGTTTCCTTTATTATGAGTGTTGAAAGAGTAACCATATAGCAAAAGAGCGGATGATGGGTTATACCGCCCCCTGAAATGCTTGTTTCGGAGATATCTAGAGTTGTCAGTTGGTTTAAAGAACAATTCAAAAATTCCAACTTCGTGTTTTTGGAGACATCCAAGGTTGTCAGCTGGTTATCTTCGCACGATAATGATGTCAGAGCGGTGCTTTTGGAGACATCCAAGGTTGTCAGCTGGTTA
>JAFLRW010000121.1 GCA_022511285.1 Duncaniella sp. | reverse complement strand
CAGGCTGCTGCGTTTTCTCGACTTTTTCCTTTCGCTGCCTGAGCGGGAAATCCCGCCGACATCTCTTCTGCGGGAGTTCCTGGGCGGAAGCAGTTTCAAATATTGAGTATCGCTCCCGATAAACTGAAAAAGGACACCTGAACAGGTGTCCTTTTCTTTAGTTGCGGGAGCCAGACTCGAACTGACGACCTTTGGGTTATGAGCCCAACGAGCTACCACTGCTCCACCCCGCGATGTCGTTTTAGTGGTGCAAAGTTACGGTATTTTGGCAGGATGTGCAAGGATTTTGCCGTTAAATCTTGTTAATCTGCAATAGAATCCACTATATGCGGGATAGTTATGGCATATATAGCCGCCGATTCCGTGCGCAGGCGGTTGTCGCCGAGGGAAACGGGAAGAAAGCCGGCATCAAGAGCCGAGCGAATCTCAGCGGGGTCAAAATCGCCCTCCGGACCGATGAGCACGAGAGTGTCGCGGCGTGGAGCGCACACACCGGCCATTTCCACCCTTGGGATTTCAGGGTCGCAGTAGGCTATGAATCGCTGGGCGTCGGGCATAAATCCGAGAATGTCGCTGAGAGGGGTCATTGGCCAAATATTGGGGCATACGGCCTTTAGGCTCTGCTTCATGGCCGCTACGGCAATCTTCTCGAGCCGCTCCGTCTTGATTTCCCGGCGCTCGCTTCGACGGCAGAGGATTGGGATGATGTCGTTGACGCCGATTTCAGTGAGTTTCTCCACCATCCACTCCATGCGGTCAAGATGTTTGGTGGGCGCCACCGCCACCGCGAGCCGTTGGGGCCAGGGGAGAGGAGCGTCAATAGTCCGGACTATCTCGATGGCAGCGTGTTTATGGTGGGCGTCGACCAAGCGGCAGAGATAGATGTGGCCCTTGCCGTCAACAACCTGCAGTTCATCGCCCTCGGAAAGGCGTAAGACCTTGACAGCGTGGCGCGAATCGCTCTCCGGGAGGGAGAGTGTAGTGGCTATGTCGGGAGAATAGAACTGTATCACTGTCCGGCCTCCTCCCGCGCAGGGGTCTTGCTATCTTTGAATATCAGCAGGAAGAGCACGGCAACGACGAGGGCGTAGGCGGCGAAGATGTACCACGCCGATGTCCATCCGGCGTGCATGGCCTCGGGAGCTGTCCGGCTGAAGACGAGCTTATTGACAATAGCCTGGGCTGCGAGTGTGCCCACCGTGGCGCCTATGCCGTTGGTCATAATCATAAATAGCCCTTGGGCCGACGAGCGGAGTGCCGGGGAGGTCTGGCTGTCGACATACAGACCGCCGGAGACATTGAAGAAATCAAAAGCAATTCCGTAGACAATGCAGGACATCACTATCATCCAGAGGCCCGACCCGGTGTCGCCCATTCCAAAGAGCCCGAAGCGAAGCACCCAGGCAAACATTGACATCAGCATAACGCCTTTGATTCCGAAGCGCTTGAGGCAGAACGGGATGAGCAGGATGCAGAGGGTCTCGGAGATTTGCGAGAGCGAAATGAGCGCATTGGCATTGCGGGCGCCCCAAGTGTCGGCAAACTCAGGAAGCTCGCTGAACGAGGTGATGAAGATATTGCCGTAGGAGTTGGTAATCTGAAGGGATACGCCCAATAGCATGCTGAAGATGAAGAATATGGCGAGGCGCTTGACTTTAAAAAGCTTGAAAGCCGAGAGGCCGAGCGAGTCGGCTAAGGAGCCGCTGTTGTCGGCCTTGTTGACGGGGCAGGCGGGGAGGGTGAGAGCATATACGGCAAGCACAAAACTCAATACGGCCGAGGTGATGAGCTGCCAGGCGTTGGTCTGAAACTGAGTGAAATTGACAAACAGCATTGAGCAGATGAACCCTATGGTGCCAAACACACGGATGGGGGGGAAGGTGGTGATGGTGTCTAATCCATAGCGCTGCAGGCCGTTGAAAGCCACGGAGTTGCCCAAGCCAATCGTGGGCATAAAGAAAGCTACGGAGAGAGTGTATAGCGCAAAAAGCGGGCCGAATTCAATCTGCTCGGCCGAGAGCGCATAAAGGCCCGCCGCACCCATAAACAGTCCGGCCAGGAGGTGGCAGAGGCTCATCATCTTCTGGGCTTGAATCCAGCGGTCGGCCACGATGCCCACTACGGCCGGCATAAAAAGCGATACCACGCCCTGGATGGCATAGAAGAGACCGATTTTTGTGGCAAGCCCTACGGAGCCGAGGAAGTTGCCCAGAGAAATAAGATAGGCGCCCCACACGCCGAATTCTAAGAAATTCATGGCGGCTAAACGCACTTGGATGGGTTTGATTTGTGACATTGGGGTATATTGAAAGTTGGTTGGTTTTTGGGAAATCTGTAATCAGATAATCAGATAATCAGTTCCTGTATGTCCGGGTGAGGGAAGTGATTATGATTATTCGCGGTTGTTGCGCTTGCGGTTGAGAATCTCCGACAGACGCCCTGCTTCTTCGTAGTCCTCGCGGGCTATTGCGGCATCGAGCATGCGTTGCAGCTCGTCGATGGCAAGATTCTCCGGGCGGGGCTCGGAACGCGATTCGCGGGCAGGGTGCGGTTTGGCTTGAGAAGAGGCCTGCTCATCGTCTTTCAGAGCGAGTTCCTCCATTTCAAATCCCGTCTCGGCCAAGACTTCGGGAGTGGTGAAAATCGGAGCGCCGGCGCGCATGGCGAGGGCTATGGCGTCGCTTGTGCGAGAGTCGATGGTGATGGTGCGATCGCCGTCGGTGAGGGTCAGCTCAGAGTAGAACACCCCATCGTCAAAGCGATATATGTTCACCTCAGTGAGGCGAATGCCGAATGCCTTCCACATGCCCGGAAAGAGGTCGTGGGTCATCGGCCTCGGGGGTGTGACCCCTTCCATTTTCATGGCTATTGACTGCGCTTCGGCAGCGCCAATCATCACCGGGATGCGGTAAGGCCCGTCGATCTGCGCAAGGATGAGCGCAAAGAGGCTTGTCTGCGCCTGGGAGTATGATATGCCGAGAACACGGAGCGGGATGCGTCCGGCGTCGGGGTTGAAACCTGATGTTTCGTTGAAGTTCATATCAGTCAAAAAGTAAAATTCACAACACAACGTTTCTGCCAGTAATCACGCCGCTGCCGAGGCAAATAGAGGCGTCGGGGGAGTAGATGACACCAAACTGTCCCGGGGCTATGCCTTGAACGGGCTTTTGGCTTTCTATAAGATATTCACCGTCGGTCAGCCGGGTCAGACGAGCGGGCAGGATGTCGGGGGAGTGGCGGTTTTTGAACATAATGTCCACCTGTGAGCAGTCTGCCGGCCAGGGGTCGAGTGTGAGCCAATGCAAGTCATCGAGATGGATGGTGTTGCCATATTGCCGCGGAGTGTCATATCCGCGTGACACATATATGACACTTTCGGAGACATTTTTCTTCACCACAAACCAGGGGCCGCCGCTGAGCCCGAGCCCCTTGCGTTGCCCTATGGTGTGAAACCACACTCCACGATGCTGACCAAGCTTGCGCCCTGTCTCAATCTCGATGATGGGCCCCGGCTTCTCACCGAGGTGGCGGCGAATGAAGTCGTTATAATTAATTTTTCCGAGGAAGCATATTCCCTGGCTGTCGCGACGGAATGCATTGGGGAGAGACTCCGTCACGGCAATGCGCCTGACTTCAGCCTTGGGGATGTCGCCAATAGGGAAGAGGAGTCGGCTCAGCTGGTCGTAGCTGATGCGGCAAAGGAAATCGGTCTGATCCTTGACGGGGTCGGGTGCGGTGCCGAGCCATACCAAGCCGTCCTTTTCCACTCGTCGAGCATAGTGTCCGGTGGCAGTCCGGTCAAACTCCTTGCCCCAACGCTGCTCGAAGAATCCGAACTTAATCATCTTGTTGCACATCACATCCGGATTCGGTGTGAGCCCCTTTCGGACGGCGTCGAGGGCATATTCCATCACATTGTCCCAATACTCCTCGTGGAGCGAAACCACATCGAACGGCAAGGCATATCGACGGGCTATTACCTCACACATCTCGATGTCCTCGTCGGCAGCGCAGTCGCCGCGGCCGTCATCGAGACCTATCCTAATATAGAAAAGGTGTGGTTTGTGGCCCTGTTGAATGAGTCGGTGCACAGCCACAGCGCTGTCCACACCGCCCGATATGAGCATTGCAATAGTCATTATTCAGACCTCCTCAAGTTCCTCTTCCTCGTCTTTGCCGCGAAGAGTGATGATGTGAAGCGAAATGAAATAGTCGAGAGATATTTTCCCGGGTCCGGCTATGAGCATCCAGATATATATGCCGATAAACATAATCGGGAGGTAGCCGGGATCGGTGCTGTCGAGGCCGTAGAGGGGGAGGGATGGCACCATGTCGTGGAGAATGTAATACTCCGCGCAGCACATAGCCACAATGAGCGGGATGGTGGAGAGGCGGGTGAGGAATCCCAACATGATGAGCAGCGAACACACGGTCTCTATCACAATCATCAGAATCAGCGAAGTGGCTGAGGAGAGCCCGAAGACTGTGGGGAATGTGGAGCTGAGCATCTCGTAGTGCACAATATGGCGTATGCCGAACTGCAGCATCATAATGCCGACAAACCAGCGCATAAACAGGCGTCCGAGGTTGGTGTAGGTGTAGCCCGTGAGCCTGAGGAAACAGTTGGTGATGGGTGAATAAAGCATATCTCGGAGTTATATTGTGTCGAAATTATCGTTTTTTAAGTTGGCGTGAGACGTCGAGAAGCGCGTCGATGTCAAGGTGCTTGAACTTGATGCGGCTTCCGCGCCCGAGGATGTAAAACGACGGTGTTCCTGCTCTCAGGTCGAGGGCCAAATCGGCATCCGGCGCCGCGCCTTTCACCCATTCGTCGGGCATTGAAGCTATGAAGCTGTGCCACTCCGAGTCGGGCTCGCAGAGCGAAATTGAGACTACTTTCATCTTCCCCTCCCTGATAAGGTCGGTGGTGGAAATGTCGAAAGCAAGGCGCATGCGGGCCATCTCACAATCGTCGCATCCGGGGGTGTTGAAAAAGATGACGGTGACTTCGGCGGAGTCGGCGGCAAGATTGCCGGTAGAGCCATCGGGGCGTGTGTAGGGGAGAGGGAAGATGCGTTGTCCCACAGTGGAGTTGCGCAGTTGCAGAGCCTGCTGGGCAAAGCGAGCTTTTTCGGCTTTGCCAATGCGGCGGTTGGCGGCCACAGACTCGGCGTAGGGGAGGTAGAGGGCGTCGAGCCAGGCTTGTGCGGAGTCGCCATAGAGGCGAGCTTCGGCGAGCTCGGCGATGAAGAGTTGGTCGGCCGGCTGTTTTTCGAGTTTCTTCATAAAGGCGCGCGCCTCGCGGTCGGCCACCCGGGGCGTTGCGTTGTCGGTGATGGTGAGGTAGACATTGAACTCCTCGCCCATGCGGGTGCGGTTGGAGAATGCCTTGGACAGGTCGCAAAAATCAAAAAAGTGTTGAGCCTGATAGTCGCACCGGGCCTGATAGGAGGCAATCGAGTCGGGCACTATCGGGTATTCAAAATATTTATCGGCCTTTGCGCTCAGAGCTATGGAGATGAGCACAAAAAGGCTAAATATCAGTTTTTTCATCATAAAATTCAGTGTTATGGCACCACGCAAAAGCGGATACAAACACAAAAATAGTGAAAAATCCGCTAAAATCCTAATTTCGAAGCAATGAAAATCAAAAATGGGGGTGATAATCAGATAATCAG
>JAFLRW010000120.1 GCA_022511285.1 Duncaniella sp. | reverse complement strand
GTCGAGAGCATTCACTTTTCGAGCGGCGGATTCGAACCGCGCTACGGCGACAAAATGTCATCGGTGCTCGATATCACTTACCGTCATCCGGAGTCATTTGAAGGGTCGGTGTCCGGCTCGCTGATGGGAGGCTCGCTGGCTATAGGTCAGGGCAACAAGCGGCTCTCGCAGCTCCACGGATTGAGGTATAAGAAAAACTCTTCTCTGCTCGGGTCTATGGACACCAAGGGTGAATATGACCCGTCGTATTTCGACTATCAGACCTCTATTTCTTATCGCTTTTCGGAAAGATTTACCGCATCGCTGCTTGGCAACATATCAGTCAACCGCTATCTTTTCACACCCTTTAACCGCACTACCACTTTCGGCACATCGACCGATGCAAAGCAGTTTACCGTCTACTTTGACGGCCACGAAAAGGATCGTTTTGAAACATATTTCGGAGCGCTTGCCCTTGACTATCGAGTCAATCGCGGTACAAATCTCCAGCTCTTGGCATCCGGTTATCTTACAAATGAGCTTGTGGCCTACGATATATCGGGGGAGTATTGGCTTGACCAGGCCGGGACTACCGATGTTGGAGGCGAGCTTGGAGTGGGACGGTATCACGAACACGCTCGTAATCGTCTCAAAGCGTCGGTGCTGGCTCTCGCGCTCAAGGGGCAGACGGCTGTCAACTCTCGCCATACGTTGTCATACGGACTTTCGCTCCAAAGTGAAAAGATTATGGACCGGTCGCGCGAGTGGGAACTGCGTGATTCGGCCGGATTTTCACTTCCTGCGCTCCCTGACCAGCTCAGAGTGATTTATAATCTTGATTCGCATCACGATATTTCCTCAACGCGATTGGCAGCTTGGATTCAGGATGCGTGGAAGTTTACTACTGCTGCCGGCTTTTTCACCCTTAATGCCGGAATAAGATTGAGCCACTGGAGTTTTAATAAGGAGACACTCATAAGTCCGCGAGTTCAGCTCGGATTTGTGCCTGAACGAGCCCCGGGGTGGGCCGTCAGACTGGCAACGGGCTTATATTATCAAGCACCATTCTATAAGGAATTTCGTGTGCCTGTGACTGATGAATCCGGCAATCAGACCATAATTCTTAACAATGATATTAAGAGCCAACGCTCATTCCATCTGATTGGCGGCACCGACTATACATTCAGGGCGCTTGGCCGTCCGTTTAAGTTCTCAGGCGAGCTGTATTATAAGGCGCTATCTAATCTTGTGCCTTATGAGGTGGACAATCTTAAGATAGTATATTCCGGGCTTAACGAAGCCTCCGGATTTGCCACTGGGCTTGACTTGAAGCTATTCGGGCAATTTGTTCCCGGCAGTGATTCGTGGGTAAGCCTGTCGCTGATGAAGACCTCAGAGAATATTGGAGGCATCAAAGTGCCGCGCCCCACGGACCGCTCCTATAGCCTCGGCGTGTTCTTCACCGATTATTTCCCCAAACTGCCCCGTCTGAAATTTTCGCTCCGAGGTATCTTTATGCAGGGTTTACCCTCTACATCGCCGCGCTCCACGCGCTATGACGGCTATTTCCGAATGCCCCCTTACAAGCGATTGGATGTAGGTCTGTCTTACGCTCTGTTGTCGCCTCCCAAGGAAGGGGAGTCACGCTCGGGTATTGGGTCGAAGCTAAAAAGCGTGTGGCTTGGTGTCGATGTGTTCAATCTGCTTGATATCTCCAACGTCGCCTCTTATTATTGGGTCACAGATGTAAACGAGATTCAGTATGCAGTGCCCAATTATCTCACCCGCCGCCAATTCAATATCCGCCTCAGCATTGATTTTTAAGAATATGAGAATAAAAACATCAGGGCTGTCCGAATTCGGACAGCCCTGATGTTTTTAGGTAGATGATAAGTGTGTGATTACTCAGCCACAACCTCAAAGGCTACCTTGACGGTTACGTCGCGGTGGAGATTGATAGTAGCTTCGTATTCGCCCACTTCTTTGATAGGATCAAGAGCAATGAGCTTGCGGTCAACATTGTGACCGAGTTTCTCGAGAGCTTCGGCAATCTGGATGGCGTTGACAGAACCGAAGATAGTGCCTGTCGACGATGTCTTGGCGCCGATGGTGAGTTTAACGTCCTTGAGAGTCTCGGCCTGAGCCTCGGCAGCAGCTTTGATGCGCTCGAGCTTGTGGGCGCGCTGACGCTGGTTTTCGGCGAGCACTTTAAGAGCCGATTCAGTGGCGATAACTGCCTTGCCTGTTGGGATGAGGTAGTTACGGCCATAGCCGTTTTTCACTTCGACTATGTCATCTTTGTAGCCGAGCCCGGAGATGTCTTCTTTGAGAATAATCTTCATAATTCCTGATAGCTTTTAAAGTGATATTATTTCATCAAGTCGGTTACGTAGGGCAGGAGAGCCAGGTGGCGAGCACGCTTCACGGCCTGTGCCACACGACGCTGGAACTTGAGCGAGGTGCCGGTGATGCGACGGGGGAGGAGTTTGCCCTGTTCGTTGAGGAACTTTTTGAGGAACTCGGGATCCTTGTAGTCGACATACTTGATGCCGCTGCGTTTGAAACGGCAATATTTTTTCTTCTTCACATCCACCGACAGGGGAGTGAGGTAACGAATTTCAGATGCTTGTGCCATTGTTTAGTTCTCCTTTGCTTCTTCGGTTGCTACTGTGGTTGCGGGTGCTTTAGCGCGGTTGCGACGCTTCTCGGCATACTCTGCTGCATACTTGTCAAGGCGGAACACAAGGAAGCGGAGCACACGCTCATCGCGGCGGAAAGCTGTTTCGAGCTTCTTGACGATAGTGGGCTCTCCGTCGAATTCTACCAATGAGTAGAAGCCGGTAGATTTCTTCTGGATTGGATAGGCAAGCTTACGAAGGCCCCAGAGCTCTTCGTTGACGATAGATGCTCCATTGTCGGTGAGCACCTTCTCGAACTTTTCTACCGCTTCCTTCATCTGCTGGTCAGACAAAACGGGAGTTAAAATGAAAACGGTTTCGTAGTGGTTCATTTTTTGGTGAATTGAAAAATGGTTTGGTATTTGTAGCAGCCGCAAAGGCTGCTTGTTTGGGTGCTGTCTCTATTGACTATGCTGACTTAAGCGTTTTTAACTTTGTCAACAATGGCCTTGAAGGCTGCGGGGTTGTTGAGAGCGAGGTCGGCGAGAACTTTGCGGTTGATCTCGATGCCTGCTTTGTGGATGAGCCCCATAAGCTTGCTGTAGCTGAGGTCCTCGAGACGAGCGGCTGCGTTGATACGCTGAATCCAGAGGGCGCGGAAGTTGCGCTTCTTGTCTTTGCGGTCACGGTAAGCGTAGGTGAGACCTTTTTCCCAAGTGTTTTTGGCTACGGTCCACACGTTGCGGCGGCAGCCGAAGTAACCGCGGGTGAGTTTGAGGATTTTTTTACGGCGAGCTCTTGAAGCTACGTGGTTTACTGATCTTGGCATTTTGTGGTTGTTTTGTGGATGTCAGCGGCGTGGCCTTTTGAGGGGTTGTGCGCTTTGGGCTGAGCGTCCGGTTGACGAATTGAAATGTTGTTGATAGGGAGAATTTCTACCTTCGAGAGTGCGGGATTTTGTTGCGTTTCCTTTACTTGATGGCCAGAAGCTCCTTCACGGCGCTCTTGTCAGCGCGGCTCACCAATCCGAAGTGGGTGAGATTGCGTTTCTGCTTTTTGGTCTTCTTGGTCAGGATGTGGCTCTTGAAAGCGTGTTTTCTCTTGATTTTTCCTGATCCGGTAAGGGCGAACCTCTTTTTGGCACCGGAGTTAGTCTTGATCTTTGGCATTTGTGAATGTGTTATTTGTATTTATTTAATTCGTGGCTCCGGCAAGGCGATCAGGGCCTTACACGGCGCGCTTTCTTTCATTGTTATTTTTTCTTGGGCGAGAGCATTATGGTCATACGCTTGCCTTCGAGAATGGGCATCTGGTCTACTTTTCCAAACTCTTCAAGGTCGTTTGCAAAACGTAGCAGCAACACTTCTCCCTGTTCCTTGAATAGAATCGAGCGCCCTTTGAAGAAGACATAGGCTTTCACCTTTGCGCCCTCTTTGAGGAATCCCACTGCGTGTTTGAGCTTGAAGTTATAGTCGTGGTCGTCAGTCTGCGGACCAAATCGTATCTCTTTGACCACTACTTTGACAGACTTGGCCTTCTGTTCCTTCTGGCGTTTTTTTTGCTGATAGAGGAACTTCTGGTAGTCCAATATCTTACACACCGGGGGCTCGGCGGTGGGAGAGATTTCGACAAGGTCGAGCTCCTGCTCCTGAGCCAAGCGCAGGGCCTCCTGAATGGAGTAGATGCCTGTCTCAACGTTGTCGCCCACAAGACGCACCTCACGGGCTGTGATACGCTCGTTTGTGACGTGGGGATCCTTGTCACGAGGGTTTGGGGTTGCTGGACGGCGGGGTCCTGTAGCGGCTGCCGGCCGCGGAGGACGTGGATGGAAGGGCTTTTTCTCCATTAAGAGGGTTTGATGTTAGTATTTTTTGAGTTGTTAATGTATGAGTCGTGGGTCTATGAATTAGTCATCTCGCTGACTTCACGATTCAATTCGGCTGCAAAGTTAGCAATTTTCATCGAACCTTTATCACCTTCGCCCTGTTTTCTTACGGAAACTTCGTCATTTTCGGCTTCTTTTTCGCCAACGATGAGCATATAGGGGATTCGTTTGAGTTCGTTATCGCGGATTTTACGTCCGATTTTTTCGTTGCGGTCGTCGATGCTGACGCGGATGTCTGCTTCTTCGAGGCGGGTGGCTACGCTGCGGGCGTAGTCGTTGAACTTCTCGGAAATGGGGAGGATTACCACCTGTTCGGGCGCAAGCCAAAGTGGGAATCGGCCGGCAGTGTGCTCCAACAGCACAGCTACGAATCGTTCCATCGACCCGAAGGGGGCGCGATGAATCATCACCGGGCGGTGTTTCTGATTGTCAGAGCCGGTGTATTCAAGTTGGAAACGCTCGGGGAGATTGTAGTCCACCTGTATAGTGCCCAACTGCCAGCGGCGGCCGAGGGCGTCTTTTACCATAAAGTCGAGTTTCGGGCCGTAGAAGGCGGCTTCGCCAAGCTCGGTGCGAGCATTGAGCCCTTTTTCGGCACAGGCTTCAATAATGGCCTGCTCGGCTAAATGCCAGTTTTCGTCTGATCCGATATATTTCTCCTTGTGGTCAGGATCGCGTAAGGAGATTTGGGCTTCGTAGTTTTTGAAGTCAAGTGCTTTGAAGATGTAGAGGATGATATCCATTACCTTGAGAAACTCATCCTTAATCTGGTCGGGAGCGCAGTAGATGTGGGCGTCGTCCTGCGTGAAACCACGCACACGGGTGAGGCCGTGAAGCTCGCCGCTCTGCTCGTAGCGGTAGACGGTGCCGAACTCTGCAAGGCGCAGCGGGAGGTCGCGATACGAGCGCGGAAGAGCACGGAATATCTCGCAGTGGTGAGGGCAGTTCATCGGTTTGAGCAGGTACTCCTCACCTTCCTCAGGGGTATGTATGGGTTGGAAAGAGTCTTTTCCGTATTTGGCATAGTGGCCTGAGGTTACGTAGAGATTCTTGTTGCCGATGTGGGGGGTAATCACCTGCTGGTAGCCGTAGCGACGCTGTATCTTGCGGAGAAACTGCTCAAGACGGTCACGCAGGGCTGCGCCTTTGGGGAGCCATAGGGGGAGGCCTGCGCCTACATTCTGAGAGAAGGCAAACAGCTCCAT
>JAFLRW010000012.1:6648-19811 GCA_022511285.1 Duncaniella sp. | reverse complement strand
AAGTGTGATAGCGGCGCACTTTCAGATAATTCTCACCCAACTCGCTCTTGATCAAATCAGCCGTAGTCCCGATGGCCAGCGACGAGAGGTTGAGAGAGTCCGTTCGCATATAGGTGATATATCCCGCCTCGTAGAGCCTTTGAGCAATGGCCATAGTCTGCGACACCGAAAAGCCGAGTTTGCGCCCCGCCTCCTGCTGCAGCGTCGAGGTGGTGAACGGAGGTGCAGGACTCTTGCGGAGAGGCTTCACGGAGATATCACTCACTGTGAATTCAGCCCCTATACAAGCCTCCAGAAACTCCCGAGCGCTTTTCTCATCAGGCAAGCGTCGCGATAGCTCAGCCTGCAAAGGCACCCCTCCGGGAAGCTCGAAACGAGCCGTCACCCGGAAATAAGGCTCCGACTTGAAGGCATTGATTTCCTCCTCGCGGTCCACAATAAGCCTCACAGCCACAGACTGCACACGTCCGGCCGAGAGCGATGGCCGAATCTTCTTCCAAAGCACCGGCGACAGTTCAAAGCCCACCAGACGGTCAAGCACACGACGCGCCTGCTGCGCATCCACAAGATTGATATCTATATCGCGGGGATTTTCAATAGCATTCAGAATAGCATTTTTCGTAATTTCGTGAAACACTATTCGGCGCGTCGACTCCGGCTTAAGCCCCAACACCTCATACAGATGCCAGGCTATCGCCTCTCCTTCGCGGTCCTCATCAGAGGCAAGCCACACCATATCGGCCGCCTTTGACGCTTTTTTGAGCTCAGCCACAAGACTCTTCTTATCATCGGGAATCTCATAGACCGGTTCAAAATCCTGAGATGTTTCAATTGAAATATCTTTCTTGCGCAAATCGCGTATATGCCCGTAGCTCGACAGCACCTTGAAGTCCTTGCCGAGAAACTTTTCAATCGTCTTCGCCTTAGCCGGAGACTCTACTATAACGAGATTTTTCATATAATAGGACATGGATAAAGAAGTAAAACAGAGCTAAAACAAGCCCCATTTTACTTTTCAGCCGACAAAGTTACGGAAAAACCGCCAACAAATCGACATAATCCCTGCAAATTCGCATAATTCTCAAAAATATGCCACTGTGCAGGTTATACAAGCAACCATATCATTCTGCAGAGTTTTGGATTAGTCTTTGTGGTTGATATTGATGGTTGGTTTGATGCCGTCGCGGCTTAGGAGGGCGTCGATAGTTGCGTCGTGGCCGCGGAAACGGCGATAGAGTTCGGCAGGGTCTTCGGTGCCGCCGCGTTCAAGGATGTTGTGGCGGAATGAATCGGCCGTAGCGGGGTCGAAGATGCCGTGCTCTTTGAAGTGGGCAAACGCATCGGCGTCGAGCACTTCGGCCCACTTGTAGCTGTAATATCCTGCGGCGTATCCACCTGAGAATATGTGGCTGAATGTGGGGGACGAGAGTGAGCCTTCCACGGGAGCGAAGATGGCCACCGACTCGCCGGCGCGGCGCTCAAACTCTGCGGGGTCGGCCACCGGCCCGGTGATGGTGTGCCAGGCCATGTCGATGAGACCAAAGTTGAGCTGGCGCATGCAAGCATAGGCGGCGCCAAACTGCGAGGTGGCTATGATGCGGTCAACAAGCTCGGCAGGAATGGGCAGGCCTGTCTGATAATGGCGGGCAAAGCCGTCGAGAAACTCTTTCTCTGTGAGATAGTTTTCGTTGAACTGCGAGGGGAGCTCCACGAAGTCGCGCAGCACGTTGGTGCCGGAGAGTGAGGAATAGCGGGTGTTGGCCATAAGCCCGTGGAGAGCGTGGCCAAACTCGTGGAGGAAAGTCTCCACCTCGTAGGGGGTGAGCAGGGACGGTTTAGAGTCGGTCGGCTTGGTGAAGTTCATCACTATGGTGATGTGAGGGCGGGAGTTGAGGCCGTCGGGGGTGGTCTCCTGGCTCTTGAACTCCGTCATCCACGCACCCGGGCGCTTTGATGAGCGGGGGAAGAAGTCGGTGTAGAGCACACCGAGATATGAGCCGTCCTTATCCTTGACGTCGAAGGCCGTAACGTCGGGATGATAGACGGGAATGTCGGCATTTTTCTCGAATGTGAGGCCGTAGAGCTTGCCGGCAAGTCCGAAGACACCGTCGATGACGTTGTTGAGCTCGAAATAAGGGCGCATCTCCTCCTCGTCGTAGGCATATTTGGCATTGCGCAGCTTGTTGGAGTAGTAGGAGTAGTCCCACGGCTTAATGTCAACCGGCCGCCCCTCCGTCTCCGATGCAAATTCGGAGAGCTCGCGCAGCTCGGCATCGAGCGCCGGGCGATATGCATCGCGCAGAGAGTGGAGCAGATTGTAGACGTTTGTGGGATTCTTAGCCATAGTCTGTGCGAGCGAATAGTCGGCATAGGTGTTGAAGCCGAGGAGGTTGGCGAGTTTCAGGCGTGTCTCGGCAATCTCCTGCATCACAGGGAGGTTGTTGTATTCCCCTTTGGTGTTGCGTCCGGTGTAGAGGCGATACATCTTCTCGCGCAGGTCGGGGCGGGCGCTATATTTCAGAAACGCCATATAGACAGGCTGGTCAAGAGTAAAGAGGTATTCTCCCTCGCGCCCTTTCTCCTTGGCTGCGAGCGCGGCGGCCTCGACAGAGCTCTCGGGCAGACCTGCAAGGTCATCCTTGGTGAGCCACACTTCGTAGGTGTTGACCTCTTTGAGCACATTTTGCCCGAAGAGAGTTGTCAGCTCGCTCAGACGGCTTGAAAGACCGGAATATGTCTCGCGGTCGGCCCCTTCGAGCAGAGCGCCGTTGCGGGCAAAGCTCTGATAGGTGCGGTTGAGCAGCATGCGGTCCTCGGCATCGAGTCGGGTAGTGTCGCCGGAATCATACACAGCTTTAATACGTTCCCACAGCGGACGATTGAGGGATATTGATGTAGAGTAGTCAGAGAGACGCGGGGTGATTCTCATCGACAGTTCCATCATAGCATCGTCGCTGAGCGAGGAGAGGAGCGGATAGAACACGTTGAGCACACGGTCAAGGTCGCGTCCCGAACGAGCGAGAGCAGCAATGGTGTTTTCAAACGTGGGCGCTTCGGGATTGTTGGCTATGGCGTCGACCTCCTCCAGTCCGAGCTTGATGCCACGGTCGATAGCGGGTTCATAGTCAGCCACAGTGATGCGGTCAAAAGGAGCTGTGGAGTGAGGTGTGCCCGAAAACTCCTCAAAAAACGGATTCTGAGCCTGAGTGGTCATAATTGCTGAAGTGGCGGCGACAGCCGCGATAATAATGGCTTTCAATGGTTAAAAATTTTTATACTGAATTTTACAAAATATTTTCCGAGGTCAGAGGTGAGAACCTTTGCCGCCGGCGAGCTCTATAGCACGGTCAACAACAATATCGAGCAGATGGGCCGGCAGCGATGCCAGCTGTCGCAGAGTCAGTCGGTCACGGCTAATGAGGTCAAAGAGCGATGTGGGGTCGAAATCGTTGGTTGCCACCACTTTTGCATACTGTTCGGCAGCCTCGGCCGGATTTCCCGTCAACAGGGCCAGATGTCCGGCATTAAGCCAATCGGTGGCAGTAAGATCAGGGAGAGAGAGCACTCGGTCGGTGTAAACACGGCAGCGCTCATAGTCGGCGCCAAGCAAAGTGCACCACGCTATGGCCCTCAATGCTTTAGGAGAATCAGTGCCAAGATATTCGGCCTTGAAAAGCTCCTGCAGCGCCTCGTCAAAGCGCTGCAACTTGACAAGGCAGAGCCCTATATTGAGGGTGAGGGACATATCGTCGGTGACATCCTCAGCAAGAGAGCGGTAGAGTCGCAAGGCACTTTCATAATTGCAGATGGAGCGATAACAGGAGGCCAGGCGACGGCGAGTCCAGCGCGAGCGCGGATTGAGCATCTCGCTCTGCTCGTAATATCGGATTGCTTCGTTAATGTCAGCGAGTGCCTGGCAGCAGTAGCCCATCTTCTGATAGAGATTGGCCTCAGGGGTGACGAGCATATCGAGGCGACGGAATATTTCAAGCGCATCGGTGAAATATCGGCGGCGGAAGTAGAACTCTCCAATCAGCCGCAGCGTCTCGGCATCGTCAAAGACATCGCTCAGCTCCGGGAGAGCCGGGATATTCATCTCGGTGGCAAAGGGATCGCGAAACTCCCCTTTGCGACGGAAAAGCTTGAAGAACCGATACAGATTGCGGACATAGTCCACCGTGAGCTGTTCGGCCGAATGATGCACTTCGCCGGCAGCCACAGCAGTCTCCAATTGCTCAGACTGCGCTCTCAGCTGCGCCCCTATCATGTCGCGCTGTCCGGGAGGTATCTGATTGATGGATAGAGCTATGGAATAGCGGTCACTATCACAGAACGCCGCAGCCTCACCTATCATTCCGAGCAGTTGAGAGAATGCCTGCGCTTCGGATGTTGAGAGCAGCGAGTGGTCGGCATGGAAGGGGAGAAACCAATTGGAGGGGTCGTGGAAGAAAGGGAAAGTCTTGAGTTGCGAGAAGGTGGCCATCATCACATCTCCCCCCTCCTCTTGTATCTCTTGTAATTCCTTGAGGCGCTCAGCCAGACCTGATTTCTCCAACAGTTCGCTCCACTCGGGGTTCTCCTCAATGAGACTGCCGTCAGTGTCGAGTGACGGGTGTTGTTTCTGGAGGCGTTCAATCTCCGGCCGCAGCTTCATCATCTCGGGAAGGACCTCATCTTTAAACTTGCGTGTGAGGCGCTCGGTGTCACGTGCACGGATAAACTGCATGGTGGCCATCCTCACTCTATTAGCCCAGTCGGGGCGTTCACATAGGGCTTCAAAGCGCTCCTTGAGGCGGCGCGACATAGGACGGTCGCGATATATCCAAAGAGCTATCAACAGTCCGCAGAGAGCCCTGACAGCCACAGCCTCATCAGTAGCCTCGCAAGCATCCATCAGCAGGCGCAGACGGCGTTCGTCATACCATTCCATCAGCCCCAGCGTCAGACCGCTCACTGCAAGCGGGCAGAAATGAGCAGGAAGCGACTCATCTGCCAGCATCCCTGCAAACAGTTCGGCATCGTCCGATGCGAGGGGATAGGCTATCCACAGAGCATTGAAAATATCCTTTTCGAGCTGCTCGGCGCGGAGGGTGAGTTCGCGTCCGGCTTCGGCAGGATTTTCGGTGAGAGACGCCATTGCAAGCCTCCCTGTCAATCGGCGGTACTCCGCAATCAGTTCGGCAAGCGAGCCTCCGGGGCTCAGTGAGAGGGTGCGCACCATGGAGAAATAGAGCGTTGGGGCGTCCAAAGCCTTCAGCGCTCGGCTCATACCATCGGCTGCGGAGCGGATGTCGGCCTTAAGCCCGGCCATATTCTCAGGAAGACTGGGATCAGGAAGCCCGCGCAAGGCATAGTCTGCCATATACCCGTACTGCTCACGGAGACGCCCAAGCTCTGCTTTGAAAGGAGCAAGCGCCCGAAAAGCCTCGGCGGCATTGTCCAATTTGTCAAGCACCAAAAGCACACGCCCCCGGTCAAGCATCTCCGACAGTCGGAGTATATCAATAGGATTCTCGGTCATAGAATGCAAATTTACAATAAATTGAGCAAAAACTATGCCAAAAGAGCAGGCTAATGTCAGATTCGAGGATAAATTGTCAGGATTTTCTCAACTGAAAAACAATGGCAAGTGGGTTGATTAACATTTTTTAAATCGCATGTGCAGGAATTTTGCCCACCCCGTGTTGTAAATTTGCCAAGCAATCCATTAAAACCATTAACCCCAATACATTATGAAAACTTTATCGCTTATCTCCAATGCCGCATTGGCGCGTATACTTCAGGAAGCCATCGTAGAGCAAGTGCCGCTCCACATCATCCAGTGCATCAACCGCTATGCAATGACCCTCTCCACCGAGCGCATTCCGCAAAACATACAGCGCAAGGAGGCGTTCTGCTATTACAAGGAGCAGATAGATCTCGCTGCGGCCCGTTCGGCCCGCGCTCGCGCAGCTGCGGCCAAGAGAAAAACGGCCGGTGTAAAGAGCGCTGAGAAGACTGAAGTGACGGTAGTGGCATCGACGCCAAAACTGCCTGTGGTATCAATCAGGGATGTGTCGGCCACCGCCCGCTGCCCCCGCCGCCACAGCGCCAAAAAACAGGTGCCGATAAAATTTCGAGAGTAAGATGATTGCAGCACTTTCTCTGTGGTTTGAGGTTTGGGGGAAATTTAGTAACTTTGTAGCTTGAAATCTCAGAAAACCAACCCTTATGCCTCACAATATAGCCGTTTTGGGCTCTACCGGCTCCATCGGCACTCAGACTCTCGACATTATCTCCCAGTTTCCTGACAGATTCCGCGCCACGGTCTTAGTGGCCGGGGGCAATGTCGATATGCTCATAGAGCAGGCTCGGGCCCACCGCCCGGCGCTTGCAGTGATAGCCGACGAGAGCAAATATCTCCGTCTGTGCGAAGCCCTCTCGCCTCTTGGCATTGAGACTGCCGCAGGTGAAGGTGCCATTGCCGACGCCATGGAGCGTCCCGACTTCGACACCGTTGTGACCGCCACGGTGGGCTACAGCGGGCTGCTCCCCACCGTGAGAGCTATCCGCGCCGGCAAGGAGATAGCGCTGGCCAACAAAGAGACGCTCGTGGTGGCCGGTGAGTTGGTGACTCGCCTGCTGGCCGAGTCGACCAGCAAGGTAATCCCGGTGGATTCCGAACACTCCGCCATATATCAGTGTCTTGCCGGCGAAGACCCCGCCACAGTGGCCAAACTGATTATAACAGCCTCCGGAGGGCCGTTCCGCACCTGGACTCCCGAACAAACCGCCCTCGCCACTGCCGCTCAAGCGTTGCGGCATCCCCGATGGTCAATGGGGGCCAAAATCACCATAGATTCGGCCACAATGCTCAACAAGGCGTTTGAGATTATCGAGGCACGATGGCTTTTTGGCATTGCACCTGACAAGATTGAGGCCGTGGTGCATCCACAGTCGATAGTCCACTCCATGGTGGAATTTATCGACGGTGCCGTCAAAGCCCAGCTCGGCATTCCCGATATGCATCTGCCCATCCGTTACGCCTTGGGCGATGCCACACGCCTCCCCTCGGCCGAGCGGCCGCTATCGCTCTCCGACTATGCCTCGCTGACCTTCGAAAAGCCCGATCCGGTGAAATTCCCCTGCCTCACTCTTGCCCACAGGGCGCTCACCGAGGGTGGGAATACCGCCTGCATCATCAATGCCGCCAACGAGGTGGCCGTGGCCGCTTTCCTGAAAGGAAAAATCTCATTCCCGGGCATTTACAGCGCCATCACAGAGGCCTTGGAGAAGATTCCACACATCTCATCCCCGTCGCTCGACGACTATGTAGCAACCCACCACGCCACCGTCGACCGGCTCAGCCGGCACATAGGCTAACAATCATAATCAAGCATCATCTATGGAAACATTTCTCATAAAAACCTTGCAATTCATCATAGCTCTCGGGCTTCTGATTATCATCCACGAGTTTGGCCACTATTTCTTCTCGCGGCTGTTCGGCATCAAGGTCAACCGCTTCTACCTCTTCTTCAACCCCTATTTCTCGCTTGTGAAATACTATCCGCGCGAGGGGGTGGTGAAGATAGGCGCCCACGGCGGCGAGAATGAGGCGGAAAAATGCCTTGCCACGTTTAAGGTGGGCAAGCCTCATCCGGCGCCAGCCGACGGCAAGACCTCGTGGCGCGACACCATCTACGGAATAGGCTGGGTGCCCCTCGGAGGATATTGCGATATTGACGGTATGGTCGACGAGACCAAGAGCGCCGACGACCTTGCCGCCGAGCCGCAACCCTGGGAGTTTCGCACCAAGCCGGCTTGGCAGCGGCTGTTGGTGATGGCCGGCGGTGTGCTCTTCAATTTCCTGCTTGCCGTGGTCATCTACTCCGGCATTGCCTGGCACTGGGGGGAGGCTTACATCCCCTTTGAGGCTGCCACTGAGGGCTTTGACTTCGTTCCGGCGGCTCAGGAGGTGGGCTTCCGCAACGGTGATATCCCCCTGACGGCCGACGGCCGCAAGCTCGATGCCGCCCACTCTGACTATATGCTGCAGATGATTGAGGCCAAGGAGGTGAAAGTGCTTCGCAACGGGCGCGACACCGTCAGCATTGCCATCCCCTCCGACTTCATCTTCCGCCTCAATGAGCAGAAAGGATTTATGGCTTACCGCACCCCGGTGGTGGTTGACCGCCTTGTGCCCGGCGAGCCTGCCGCCAAGGCCGGGCTTAAAGAGGGCGACCGCATTGTGGCCGTCGACACCATTGCCACTCCGACATTCACCGAGCTCACCCCGGCGCTCCTTGCCGTGGCCGGGCGCGAAGTGCCTGTCACTATACTCCGTGATGGAAAGACCATCACTCTTAACGCCACTCCCACCACCGGAGGCAAACTCGGATTCCAGCTGCGCCCCATCACTGAGGTCTACGACATTGTCCGCATCCACTACGGTCTGCTCGGCTCTATTCCCAAAGGCTGGGAACTCGGCACCACCACCCTATCCAACTACATCTCCTCAATGAAACACGTCTTCACTTCAGAAGGGGTGCAGCAGGTGGGCGGTTTCGGGGCAATCGGCAATATGTTTCCCGAGGAGTGGAATTGGCTCACCTTCTGGGAGATTACAGCCTTCATTTCTCTTGCTCTTGCGTTTATGAACATCATACCCATTCCGGCGCTCGACGGTGGACATATTATGTTTCTCCTCTGGGAGGTTGTCACCGGACGAAAGGTGCCCCTTTCGGTGCTTGTCAAAGCTCAGTATGCGGGTATGACCATACTGCTGATGCTCCTTCTCTATGCCAACGGCAACGACATTTTCCGTGCATTTTTCAAATGACCGCTCATAGGGTCACCACCTATTATATATAATGGACAAAATCATTACTCTCAAACACGGCAAGGAGGACTCGCTGCTGCGATTCCACCCCTGGGTGTTCTCCGGAGCCATCCATCGCCTCCCCGATGGGCTTGAGGAGGGGGACACCATCGAAGTCCATGCCTCTGACGGCACTTTTTTGGGGCGCGGGCACTACGAGGTTGGCTCCATAGCCGTGCGCATCCTCTCGTCTGACCCCGCCGAGGCTATCGACGGCCACTTTTATGCCCGCCGCCTGGCCTCTGCCTTTGCCCTGCGAGTGAAGCTCGGGCTTATCCGTTCAGACAACAGCACCTATCGTTTGGTCCACGGCGAGGGTGATTTCCTCCCGGGCTGTGTGGTCGACGTATATGGCGACACGGCTGTTCTTCAGGCTCATAGCCCCGGCATGCACTATGCGCGCCACATCATTGCCTCTGCTCTCGCAGCCCTTCCGGAGGCGGGGATTAAAAACGTCTATTACAAGAGCGAGACCACTCTCCCTTTCAAGGCTCGCCTCGACCCTGTCAACGACTATATCCTTGGCGCCTACCACACCAACATAGCCACCGAAAACGGCCTCCGTTTCAATATCGACTGGCTAAAGGGGCAGAAGACCGGATTTTTCGTTGACCAGCGCGACAATCGCGCCCTCGTGGAGCGCTACAGCCGCGGCGCCAGGGTGCTGAATATGTTCTGCTACACCGGAGGCTTCTCTGTCTACGCCATGCGTGCCGGTGCGGCCGAGGTCCACTCGGTCGACTCCTCGGCCAAGGCTGTCACTCTGACCGACGCAAACATTGAGCTCAACTTCCCCGGCGACACTCGCCACCGCTCTTTTGCCACCGATGCCTTCAAATATCTTGCCGAAATGCCCGAGGGGGCGTATGACCTCATCATCCTCGACCCTCCGGCTTTTGCCAAACACCGCAGCGCGCTGAAAAACGCCCTCATAGGCTATCGCCGCATCAACGAGGCGGCTTTCCGCAAGATTGCCCCGGGAGGCATCCTCTTCACTTTCTCCTGCTCTCAGGCCGTGACGCGCGAACAGTTCCGCCTGGCCGTGTTCACGGCGGCGGCTCGCTCGGGCCGGCGTGTGCGCATCCTTCATCAGCTCACACAGCCTTCCGACCACCCCGTCAACATCTATCATCCCGAGGGTGAATACCTCAAAGGATTGGTGCTCTACATTGAGTGACGGGCCAACCATCTTTTTTAAACAACATTAACATTCACCATACTATGTCGCTTTTTAAATCTATCATCCCGGCCGGGGCCGCCGGTCTGATCACCGCTTCTTGCGGTGGCAGCAAGGGGGACACCGCCGCTAACAACGACTTTGACTACACCGTGGACCGCTTTGCCGACATCGAAGTGCTGCGCTACAAAGTGCCCGGGTTTGAGGACCTCACCCCGCAGCAGCGCATTTTCATCTACTATCTCTCTGAGGCTGCCATCGCCGGACGCGATATGCTCTGGGACCAGAACGGTCGCTACAATCTTGCCATCCGCGACCTCATCGAGAACGTCTACACCGCCTACGACGGCCCGAAGGACTCTGACGACTTCAAAGGGCTCGAGCTCTATCTCAAGCAGATAGAGTTTGCCAACGGCATCCATCACCACTATTCCACCGACAAATTCCTGCCTCGATTCTCGCAGGAGTTTTTGGTGGAGCGCGCCGCAGCGCTGCCCGATTCGCTCCGCCCGGCCAATTTGGACGAACTTCTCCCCGTCATCTTCGACCCCACAGTGATGCCCAAGCGCGTCAATCAAGCTCAGGGTCAGGACCTTATAGCCACTTCGGCCAACAATCTCTATGCTCCCGGAGTCACTCAGGCCGAGGTGGAGGCTTACTATGCCGGGCTGAAGGACACCACCGACCTCTCGCCTGTGTCGTGGGGCCTCAACACTCGCATAGCCAAGGAGAACGGCCGCATCGTCGAGCAGACCTACAAGGTGGACGGTCTATACTCTGCTTCTATCTCGCGCATCATCGACAATCTCTCTAAAGCGATGCAATATGCCGAGAACGACCGCCAGCGCGACGTTATAGCCAAACTCATTGACTACTATCGCACAGGCTCGCTCAAGACGTTTGACGACTATTCGATTGCTTGGGTTGAGGACACCGACTCGCGTGTCGACTTCATCAACGGCTTCATCGAAAGCTACGGCGACCCGCTCGGCATGACCGGTGCTTACGAATCAATCGTCAACTTCAAAAACCTTGAGGCAAGCCACCGCACCGAGGTGATTGCAGGCAATGCCAAGTGGTTTGAGGACAATTCCCCCGTCGACCCCCGCTTCCGCAAGGATGAGGTGAAGGGTGTCAGCGCCAAGGTGATTACAGCCGCCATCCTGGCCGGCGACTCCTACCCCGCCACCCCCATAGGCATCAACCTCCCCAACGCCAACTGGATTCGCGCCGCCCACGGCTCTAAATCGGTCACCCTCGAGAATATCACCGAGGCCTACGATCAGGCTTCTCACGGCAACGGCTTCAACGAGGAGTTTGTAATTGATGCCGAGACCATCGACCTGCTCGACAAGTATCTCTTCATCACCGACAATCTCCACACCGACCTCCACGAGTGTCTCGGCCACGCTTCAGGCCGACTCCTCCCCGGTGTTGACCCCGATGCCCTCCGCGCCCACGGCTCTACGCTTGAGGAGACTCGCGCCGACCTCTTTGCCCTCTACTATCTTGCCGATCCAAAGCTCGTTGAGCTCGGCCTGCTTGACAATCCCGATGCTTACAAAGCTGAATACTACAAATTTATGCTCAACGGACTGATGACTCAGCTGATGCGCATCGAGCCCGGCTGCGACATCGAGGAGGCTCATATGCGCAATCGCCAGCTGATTGCCAAATGGGTGTTTGAGAAAGGGGAGCCCGACAATGTCATTGAGCTCGTCAAGCGCGACGGCAAGACTTTCGTTAAAATCAATGACTACACCAAGCTCCGCGCTCTCTTCGGCCAACTGCTCGGCGAGATTCAGCGCATCAAGAGCGAGGGCGACTATGCCGCCGGCGAGGCTCTCGTGGAGAATTACGCCGTGAAAGTGGATCCCGAGCTCCACAAAGAGGTGCTCGAGCGCTACTCCAAGCTCAACATCGCCCCCTACAAAGGTTTTGTCAACCCTGTCTACACTCCGGTCTTCGATGCCGATGGCAACATCACCGATGTCACCGTCTCCTACACCGAAGACTATCTCCCGCAAGTGCTCCGCTACTCCAAGGAATATCGCACTCTGTAAGTCCGAGAGACCCGATAGCAAAAAGCACTCGCCCACGCCAAGCGAGTGCTTTTTGCAATAAACAGACCCTCCACAAATGGCATAAATTTACAGAAACAAATGTTTCCATAGAAAAATGTCAACATTTATCCCCAAAAATGTTGCATAATTATGTTGAATAATATAATTTTGCAGTGCAAAATACATTCTTGAGCTTTTCAATATGTTTTCTACTCTGAAAAAGGCCTTTGCGGCTTTCATTTTAATATCTGCCGGATTGGCGGCTTATGCCGTTCCGGCCAAGCCCGGTTTGCTTACACGCACACAGCCCGACGGCTCTGAAATCAATGTGCGCCTCCTGGGCGATGAGTTTCACCACTATTTTCTGAGCGAGGACGGCTATTACATAGTCGAAGATGCCGGGTTCTTTTATTATGCTGACGTTGATGCGTCGGGCCGGACAGTGAAATCCGACATCAAAGTGACCCCGGTGGCGGCCCGTTCGGCCGAGGCAGCGGCATTCCTGTCAGGTGTGGACATGCAGAGGGTGAATTCCCTGATGCAGACCGCCGCCGAGGCGCGCCAATCGCGTATGGCACAGACTGCCCGATGCACGGCCCCGGCCTTTGCTCCCGCGGCCTCCTCTGCCGCAATGCGCGGTCCCGGCCTTTTCCCCGGCACTCATTTCCCCGTCATGGGGAAACAGAAAGGTCTCGTTATCCTTGTGGAGTATCAGGATATTAAGATGACCATCTCCAACCCCTACGATTATTTCAACAACATGCTCAATCTCGAGGGGTTCAGCGAAAACGGCGGCACAGGCTCGGCCGTCGACTTCTACCGCGAGGCTTCTATGGGGCAGTTCGACCCTGAGTTTGATGTCTATGGCCCTGTCACTTTGGCCAACAACCGCTCATATTATGGCGGCAACGATTGGTCCGGCAACGACCAAAACCCCGGCATGATGGTGGTAGAGGCCATTGAGCAGCTCGACGCCGAGGTCGACTTCTCGCAGTATGACCGCGATGGCGACGGATATGTCGACAATGTCTTCATCTTCTATGCCGGACAGGGCGAGGCTTCCTAC
>JAFLRW010000012.1:0-6638 GCA_022511285.1 Duncaniella sp. | reverse complement strand
ATCGGTGTGGCCCCACGCTTGGGTATTGGAATATGCCGTAGGCTATAATCCCGTCCACGACGGCGTGAGATTCTCGCGCTATGCTTGCTCCAACGAGTATGAACGCAACGGTCCCGACGGTGTGGGCACATTCATCCACGAGTTTTCTCACGTGATGGGCCTCCCCGACCTCTACGCCACAAGCTACACCAGCGCTTTCACCCCCGGCTCCTGGTCATGCATGGACTACGGCCCCTACAATAACAACGGCCGCACCCCGCCAACCTATGGCGCCTTTGAGCGATATGCCCTCGGGTGGATGGAGCCTATGGAGATATCCGGACCGCTCAACGCCACTCTGCCGGTGATTACAACCAACAAGGCCGGTATCGTCAAGACCCCTTCGGCCAACGAATTTTTCCTTTTTGAAAACCGTCAGCAGAGCGGCTGGGACAAGTATATCCCGGGCCACGGCATGCTTGTCTGGCACATCGACTACAACGAGTCGGTCTGGGATCAAAACACCGTCAACAACTCTGCCTCTCATCAATATGTCGACATCGAGGAGGCCGACGGGACTAAGTCGGAGAACTCACGCGCCGGCGATGCTTTCCCCGGCACATCTCACGTCACTTCGTTCACCGACAACACCAATCCCTCTATGAAGACCTGGAGCAATCAAGCCCTCGGAAAGCCTATTACTGACATATCCGAGGTGATGGGTGTGATTCACTTCAAGGCTTGCGGCGGACGCGAAGAGGCGCTGGCCGCTCCGGTTGCCCTCGAGGCGCAAGACTGTGTCGACGATAGCTTTACTGCCGTCTGGCAGCCCTCCGACGAGGCCGGCTCCTATCTGCTCAGCGTCTACACCTACTCCGACTCCGAAATAGAATACCTTGAGGGATATGACCACCTTAACGTGGGCACCGCCACTTCTCACACTGTGGAGGGGCTCGAGCCCGACAATGTATATTTCTACACCGTAGCTGTTTCCACCGGTTGGGAGACGTCGGGCGAATCAAATGAAATCAGCGTTTCCACCGGTCCCATCCCGTTCACCAAAATGACTCCGGTGGTTCTCGAGGCCATTAATGTTGATGACACCTCTTTCACCGCCGCTTGGGAGCCTGTCGAACAAGCCGACGGCTATCTGCTCACCGTCTACACCAAGGAGCTGACCGGCACTTACAAGAGCACCTGCGACTTCTCCGATGGTGTCACCAATCTCCCCCCCGGATGGACATCCAACTCTGTGGCCTCTTATGCCAACGAGGCGTTCTCGGGCGAGGCCATCCCTGCCATTCGCCTTGGCAAAACCACCGACGCCGTAGTCTCTCCCCGTGTGGCCGACGAAATCTCTGCCGTCACTTTCTGGCACCGCGGAAACGGCACCGGCAACTTTGATCGCTTGGTGGTGTCTGCCTACACCGACAAGGGTTGGACCACCGTTCAGGAAGTGCCCGTCTTCACCGAGGTCGGAGGCATCATCACCACCGTGGATGTGAATCTGCCCGATGTCCACCAGGTGCGCATTGAGTTCCGCCGTTTCTCCGGTCAGGGCGCTGTGGCCGTCGACGATATCACCATCTGCTACGGCATTCTTGCCGAACCTTCAGTCCTTGCCGAGTACGACCGCCTCGAGGTGGGCAACGTCACCGAATACGATGTCGTGGGTCTCTCCCCCGCCACCGCCTACTACTATAGCATAATTGCCACCTACGGCTCCGACTGCTCGCGCTCGTCGGCCGAAATGGAGGTCACCACTCACTCCGCCGAGACTTCAATCATCGCTGTCGAGGCTCCCGGCGGCGCTCTCTCAGTCAATGGACTCACCGTTACTGCCGGCAACCTTCCTATCACTGCCTACGACATCACCGGCCGCCGCATCGCCGCCGGTCTCGCGGTGACGCTCCCGGCTCGCGGCACATATATAATCACCACTCCTTCCGCAACACACAAAATCATTCTATAAAAACCGGCTCCTCGCCATGCAAAGGGTTTCGGCGTGGCGAGGATGCTTCTAACCTTACGAAACCGCAAACGATAACCTATGAGAACAATTCTTACAAGAATCTTCTCCTCTCTCCTTGCGCTGGCCACAGTCGTCTCTGTGTCTGCAGCTCCACAAGCGATGATGAAAAAAGCAGGTGCCTCCAACGGGACACAAGTTTCGTTGACTACAATGAAGGCTCAGCCTGCCTCCAATGCCAAGAAGTCTCTGCTTGACAATGCTCATCGCAAAACTATTAAGAACACCGGAGCCTTCTCGCTCCGCAACGCCAAGGCCGGTTCACTGAAAGCGCCTGCCAAAGCTCCCGTCAAGGTGCCGTTCCGCGCCGCCGACGTTCCAACCAACATGATTGGCAACGTTGTATACTCCGACCTTTGGCAAACAGACGAATCAGGCCTTTACAAAGTCCCGACATCTGCCACAGGCTCTTTCGATCTCCTCCTGCCTGAAGTAATGGGCTCTTATGGCGGCGTACTGGTCGACGGCGTCTATTATGCACACGATTTTTATGATCTTTGGGGGTTCATCCAATATTTTACCGTTACAGGCTATGATATTGAGACCGGCGACCAGGTGTTCTACTTCGACGGCAATCCCTCTCACCTCACCCCCGGCGGTATCACCTACGACGCCACCACCGCCACTGTCTATGGCATCACATATACCGAGGATGCCGATGGCTATCTTTTCTCAAAAATTTCATACGCCGGCGGCGAAGTGACCGTCACTCCCATCGCTGAGATTGAGGAAGGGTTCAACTGCCTTGCCGCTGCTTCAGACGGTACTGTCTACGGTATCACAACAGCAGGCAACCTCGTGAAATTCAACAAGGCTGACGGCTCCTACACCACCGTTGGTTCCACCGGCCTTCACCCCTACTATCTCTCTTCCGGTGCCATCGACCCCAAAACCGATCGCTTCTTCTGGAACGTTTGCGCCGAAGATGAGACCGGCATCCTGGCCGAAGTCAACCTGACCACCGGTGCTGCCGAAGTGCTCTACACTTTCGCCGGCAATGAGGAAATCATGGGCCTCTCGTTCTTGGCTCCCGCTGCCGAGGATAAGGCTCCCGCCGAGCTCACAAGCGTTGACTACACCTTCGCCGATGGCAGCCTCTCAGGCTCTGTTGCCCTCACTCTCCCCACCACCCTCTTCGACGGTTCTGCCGCAACAGGCTCTCTCACCTACCACGTGTTGGCTAACGGCACAGAAGTGGCCACCGGCTCTGCTGCCGCCGGCGCTTCCGTCACCAAAGCCATCACCCTCACCGCTGCCGGCAGCTATGAGTTTGTGGCTTACTGCTCTAACGCTACAGGCGATGGCCCCAAGACCAAGACCACTTTGTATGTGGGCAACGGCACTCCCGCCAAACCCGCTGTTACCGCTGCCTACGCCAACGGCACAGTCACTTTGACCTGGAATCCCGTCACCACCAGCGCCGACGGCGGCTACATTGATCCCGCAGCCATCACCTACACTGTGACCCGCTATCCCGACAAGGTTACGATTGCTGAAAACACTTCAGCCACCACCGTCACTGACAACACTCTCCCCGAGGTTGACGATCTCGTGTCATACACCTATGGCGTTGTTGCCACCTACAATGGCACAAACTCTGCCGAGGGCATCTCCAACCCCGTTATCCTCGGTGAAATCGTTCCTCCCTATGCTCCCGTCTTCGAGTCGGCTGACGACCTCGCAGCCTGGACCATCATCGACGCCAACGAGGACGACAAGGTCTGGACCGTTCAGTCTGACGGCAGCGTGCGTATGACCTACAACTCAGCCATGGATATGGACGACTGGTTGATTACTCCTCCCATCAAGCTTGAGGCCGGTAAGGCTTACGAACTCTCATTCCAGACCAAATCGCAGAGCACCGCATTCCCCGAACGTCTTGAGGTGAAGTATGGCAAGGCCAACACCGTGGCCGGTATGACCACTACTCTCGTTGAGCCCACCGATATTACATCTTCCGCCTATGAGGACTACAGCGCAGTCATCACTCCCGATGCCAACGGCACATACTACATTGGCTTCCACGGCATCTCTGACGCTGACCAGTATTATCTCTACATCACCAACATCGCCCTCAACTCTGCCGGCGCTCCCGCCGAGCCCACCGACCTCACCGTAACGCCCGGTGCCAACGGTGCGCTCACCGCCACTGTAGCGTTCAAGGCTCCCGCCGTTAACATTGCAGGCGCTCCCACAACGCTCACCAAAGTTGAGCTGTATCGTGGCGAAACCCTCATCAACACCTTTGATGCTCCTGCCGCCGGTGCTTCGCTCAGCTACACTGACAATCTCTCCACCGGAGGCGACTACACCTACACCGTCCTCGCCTACAACGCCGAAGGCAAAGGCAAGTCCGCTTCAGTCACCACCTATGTGGGTGTCGACTATCCCGCTGCCCCCACTCTCGTGCAGCTCACCGAGGACACCGCTCAGCCCGGCAAAGTGACTGTGAGCTGGGAACCCGTCACCACTACCGCCAACGGCGGAGAGCTCTCGGCTGCCAATGTGAAATACAACCTCTACCTCTTCGGCAGCAACAACGATCTCATCGAAGTGGCCACCAATCTCTCTGAGACTTCTTACACCTATGTAGCCCTCTACTCCGGTCAGGACTTCTTGCAGTATGCCGTATTCGCCGAGACTGCTCGCGGCGAAGGCGAGGGTGCGGTGTCCGACATGCTCGCTATCGGTGAGCCCTACGACGGCATGGAGGAATCGTTTGCCGACGGCACTCTCAGCTATATCCTCGGAATCAGCGCTCTCCCCGGTGCTGCCGGACAGGGCGAATGGAACATAGCAACCGACAGCCAGTTCTCGGATCTCCAGGCTGCTGACGGCGACAACGGCTTCATTTTCTTCAACGCTAATTATCTTGACTACGGTTCACGTCTCTTCACCGGTAAGATTACTCTCGCCAATCTCACCAACCCCGCCTTCACCTTCTACACCTATAATATCCAGGCCGAAGAAGGTGTCAACGACGACCTCAACACCATCTCGGTAGGTGTTCGTCCGCTCGGCGCTCTCTCTTACACCACTGTTCTTCCCGCCACCGCCATCAACGAGCTCGCCACAGAGCCCGGATGGACCAAGGTGATTGTCGACCTCTCGGCCTACAAGGGACAGACCATCCAGATCTGCCTTGACCCGATGGTTAAGAAATACACCAACCTGATGTTTGACTGCCTCAAAGTCGGTTCGCTCGTTGACAACGACCTTAAGGCTGCCTCTATCTCCGCTCCCGCCAAGGCCAATGCCGGCGCTACATTCGATGTGACAGTCAAGGTGACCAACGAGGGCTCTCTCGAAGCCACCGACTACACCGTCGACCTCTACGCCAACAACGAAAAGGTTGACACCAAGACCGGCGAGGCCGTCGCTTCAGGCAAGTCGACCTCCGTCACCTTCACTCAGGAGTTCTCCCCCATCGCCACCGAGCCCGTCACCTACAAGGCTGTTGTGGTCTACGCTGCCGATGCTAACCTTGCCAACAATGAGACTGCCGAAGTCACCGTGACCCCGGTTACTTCCAAGCTCCCCGCTGTTGACGACCTCGCAGCATCCCTCACCGCCGACGGCGTTAAGCTCACCTGGAGCGAACCCGATCTGACAGCCGCTGCCCCCGAAATGTTCACTGACGACATTGAAGAGGCCACCGCTTGGGCTCACGAATATGAGGGCTGGACCTTCATCGACGGCGACAAGTCTGCAGTGGGCGGCTTCCAGAACATGGATGTCCCCAACATCACTCCCGGCACCACCCTTGCTTCATTCTTCGTATGGGATCAGGCAACATCCGGCGGCAATCAGACCTTCGCGGCTCACTCAGGCGACAAATATCTCGCCGCTCTCTTCCGCTACGACGATGGCACCACCGATGATTGGGCTATCTCTCCCGTGCTCTACGGCGGCGCTCAGACCATCTCGTTCTACGCCATGAGCTACTCTGATTCTTATCCCGAGAAGATCCGTGTGCTCTACTCAACCGGTTCGCTCAACCCCGCCGACTTCGTTGAGGCTCTCGTAGTCAGCAAAGTGCCCAACACTTGGACCCTCTACAGCGTAGAGCTCCCCGAAGGCGCTCAGCACTTCGCCATCAACTCTTGCGCCACCGGCTCATTTATGCTGATGGTTGACGATATCACATACACCCCCGCTGGCGCAGCCGCCAACCTCTCTCTCGTGGGCTACGACATCTATCGCAACGGCGAGAAGATCAACGACACCCCTGTGGCTGAATGTGAATATCTCGACACCACAGCCCCCGACGGCGACAACACCTATGTGGTCACCGTTGTCTACGAGACCGGCACATCTGCCGCTTCCAACGAGGCTACCGTTAACACCTCCGCTCTCAGCGCCCTCACCGCAGGCCTCAGCATCACCACAGCCCCCGGCACCATCATTGTGACCGGCGCTGAAGATGCCACCGTTGCAGTGTATGGCGTAGACGGCAAGCAGCTCTACTACGCTGCCGGCAATGCCCGCGTGGCTGTGCTCCCCGGCGTTTACGTTGTCAAGGCCGCCGACAAGGCCGACAACGATGCGCTCTCGCCCATGTGTCTCGTCGAGGCCGGAAAGTTGCTTGAAAGCAAAAATCGCAAAGACGAAGCGCTCAAACTCTACAATC
>JAFLRW010000119.1 GCA_022511285.1 Duncaniella sp. | reverse complement strand
AGGATGCGGTCACCCGGCTGAACGCCAACCCGCTCCGACGGGCCGCCATTGATAACCTCGATGACCACAAGTGTGTCGCGATCCATCTGGAAACGGATACCTATGCCCGAGAAGTTGCCGTTGAGCGGCTCGTTGAGTTCCCGGGTCTCCTCGGCGTTGCTATAAAGAGAGTGAGGGTCAAGAGTTTTCAACATCCCTTTGATTGCTTCTTCAACCACCTTTGTGGCATCGACAGAATCGACATAGAAACTCTCTATAATGTGTTCGGCATAAGCCACTTTGCGCGGGGCATCGAGCTGAATCTGTGCCATAACGCCCCAAGCGGTCAGCACAGCAAGAGCTATACTAAGTAGAAATATACGTTTCATCTTCTGGAAAAATAATCAAGGCATAAAACTGCTCACATCGTGACCATTGGCCGCCAACTCTCTCACCACCGACGATGACACTGAGGCATCCTCGGGCAGAGTAAACAGCAGGAGCGTCTCAATCCCGGCTATATCGCGATTAATGTCGGCCAGCGTGCGCTCATACTCAAAATCGGCCAACGAGCGCACCCCTCTGAGCATCATCCCCGCGCCATAATGGCGGCAGGCATCCACTGTCAGGCCTGTATAGGTCACCACCTCCACCCGAGTATCGCCGGCATAGATGGCGCGGATGCGCTCAGCGCGCTCCTCGGCCGGAAGCCAGCCCGGCTTGGCGGCATTGACCCCGACGGCTATGATAAGCCGATCGGCCAGCGGCAGAGCACGGTCAACCACACTCTTATGCCCGCGGGTGAAGGGGTCAAACGACCCCGGAAACAAAATAGTGCGAGCAGGGTCACTCATCGGCATCGAGCAAGGTTTCGGAGTCGAGGTGGGTATCATCCTCAACCACAAGATTGTCAATAATGAAATTTTGGCGCTCCATAGTGTTCTTGCCCATATAAAACTCGAGCAGATCGTCGACAGAATCCTCCTTGCGCAGGCTCACGCGGTCAACTCTCATATCCGGACCTATGAATCCTCTGAACTCATCGGGCGAAATCTCCCCGAGTCCTTTAAATCGTGTTATTTCAGCATTGTCGCCGAGCTTGCGGATAGCCTCCACACGCTCCTCGTCGGTGTAGCAATAATAAGTCTCTGCGTTGTCCGAGCTCTTTGAGCGGGCTCCCTTTTTGGCGGTCTTGGCATTGCGCACACGGAAGAGCGGCGTCTGCAGCACATACACGTGACCCTTCTTGACCATATCGGGAAAAAATTGCAGGAAAAATGTCAGCAGCAGCAGGCGTATATGCATACCATCGACATCGGCATCTGTGGCTATAATCACATTGTTATACCTCAGTCCGTCAATCCCCTCCTCGATATTGAGTGCGGCCTGCAGCAGATTGAACTCGTCGTTTTCATAAAGAATCTTCGCCGGCACTCCGTATGAGTTTTTAGGCTTGCCGCGCAGGGAGAACACAGCCTGAGTCTCCACATTGCGAATCTTTGTAATGGAGCCGGCGGCCGAGTCGCCCTCGGTGATGAATATCGACGATGCGCGCTTCTTCTCCTCGTCACCTTTGGGGTCGTTGAGGTGTACACGGCAGTCAAGCAGTTTTTTATTATGGAGATTGACCTTCTTAGCCTTCTCTCGTGCAAGTTTTGCCACCCCGGCCATAGCCTTGCGGTCGCGCTCGTTTTCCTGCACTTTTTTCAATATCACGTCTGCCACATCTGTGTTGCGATGCAGATAGTTGTCAAGGTCGGTCTTGATGAAATCGCCCACAAACTTGGCCACTGTCGGGCCTTCAGGGCCCACATCACGGCTTGTGAGGCGGATTTTGGCCTGCGAGTCAAACACCGGCTCCTCCACTCTGACAGAGATTGCGGCTATCATGCCGCCGCGGATGTCGGTAACGTCAAAATCCTTCTTGAAATACTCTTTCATTGTCCTGGCCACAGCGTCCTTGAACGCAGCCAGATGGGTGCCGCCATGGATGGTGTTGGCGCCGTTGACAAAGGAGTAGTATTCCTCGCCGCGCTGATTGGCGTGTGTGATGGCTATCTCTATATCATCGCCAACGAGGTGTATCGGCTCATAGAGCGACTCTACGGTCATATTCTCCCTCAGAAGGTCAAGCAGTCCGCCGCGCGACACGTGGCGCTTGCCGTTGAGCACAAAGGTCAGTCCGGTGTTGAGATAAGAGAAGTTCTTAATCATCTGCAACACAAACTCATAGCGGAAACGATATCCCTTGAACACCTCCTTGTCAGGGGTAAACCTCACCAAGGTGCCGTTGGGCTCGGAGGTGGGCTCGATATCGCGCTCCTCCACTATCTCTCCGCGCGAGTAGCTCACGGATTTCATCTGCCCGTCGCGCACGGAGCAGATATAAAAGTCTGTCGACAGGGCATTGACCGCCTTGATGCCAACGCCGTTAAGACCCACCGATTTTTTAAAGGCTTTGGAGTCATATTTGCCGCCGGTGTTCATGCGCGACGACGCCTCGACAACCTTGCCGAGGGGGATGCCGCGGCCAAAGTCGCGCACCTCCACTGTCTCGTCGGTCACTTCGACAATCACCTGCTTGCCAAAACCCATCACAAACTCGTCGACGGCATTATCCACCACCTCTTTTATAAGCACATAGATGCCGTCGTCAAACTTTGACCCGTCGTCAACATTGCCTATGTACATACCCGGACGGCGCCTGATATGCTCTTTCCAGTCAAGCGTGGTAATATCGTCCTCGTTATATTCCGCCCCCGGCATTTCGAGGTCTGCGGGGTCTGTAAGGTCTGTATTGTCGGTCATAAGCGGCTTTCTTCTACATTATCGCACAAAGATAGCAAATTTTTAGCATTTTGGGGAACCTCACCGTCAATTATACCCTGAAATTTTGTAAATCACCTTTCCCACCACCTCGTTGATAATCGCCTCCCAGCGCGTAGCCGCCTCCCAGCGTGGATAGAAGGTGCGATGGGTGATTCCAATCGCGGGCGCGGGGATGGAGGTGGGGTAATAGTCGGGATGCCAGCCAAATTTTGCAAAGCATTTGAGCGAGCGGTCCATATGTATGGCCGACGTGAGCAGCAGGCAGTCTCGGTCTGTGAGCCCGAGGCTATCGAGCATTGCTATGGAGTATTCGGCATTCTGGCGGGTGTTGAGCGCTCGCTTTTCGGCGATGAACACACTGCGGGGCACCCCCATCTCTTCCATATAGTCAAGAAATTGCGGCTCGGGGTCGTAACCGTTCACAGGCGATATGGTGCCATCGCCGGTGATGAGGATTCGGCCCACTCGCCCCTCGCGCCACAGCCTGACTGCCTCCCAGAGCCTGTCGGCAGCATCATTGACATAAGTCACCGCTCCGGTTTCGGGGTTCATCCCGGCAAACCCTCCGAGCACTATCACGGTGTCATATTTTTTGCCGGGCTGCATTGAGGGGACTATATACCGTCCTGACAGCGAGCGTTTTGCCGCATCGACAAGCACCGTATTGGTGAAAAAGAGAAACATCGCTCCCGTCGCCGCCAGCAGTCCGATGCGCCATCGGCGGCTCTTCACCGTCAGCCCGGCCACCAACGTCACCGCCATCCACGTCAACGGCGAGACCAGAAAGATTTTAAAAAATTGTGCTATTTCATAAAACATAACGATGCAAAGGTAAGCAAATTCCGCCAATCTGCCCAAATTAAAGATGTGCTCCCCCTCTCACTCTTTTTGTCCGTGAGCAGGCGGAGCACATCTTCAGTCTGTGGCAGTGACGGCGGCGTTATGGATTCGGCTCGTCAAAATAGTCCTCATCTATCAGTGCCTGAATGCTCTCATACCCCACTTTGTCAAAAAATCTCTTGCGGGCCCTTGCTTCGATGTTAAACATCGCCGATGTCCCCGACGCATTAGCATTGAACGCCAGCCTATGTTTGATGGCCAGCGAATCGGCCACAGCATCAACATCCTGATTGGCGCCTATGTAGGTAAACATCCACCCCTTGGCCTTCAGGCTTTCCACCAGCTTCTTGATAGTGTCGCGGCTATATTCGCGCGAGGCATTCTCCATGCCGTCGGTTATCACCGTCACCAGCACTATATCCCCATCCGCCACTGTGCTTTGCAGCGAGGTGATGGCTCGCCCCATCGCATCGAAGAGCGGCGTGCACCCGCTCGGGATATATTGCTTCGGGGTGATATCCTTGGCCTCATTGGCCGGTGTCGCCGAATAAATCTCTCCATAGTGTGTGCTGTTAAACGTGACAAGCGTCACGAAATGTGCCTGATCACCGTGTTCGCCCTGTGTGGCGCGGATGGTCTGCAAGGTCTCGTTGACCCCTGTCAGAGCCGATTCATAGATGCTCACCATCGACCCGCTCGCGTCGAGGATCATCAGATTAAACACTCTCTTTACTCCGTCAGGCACAGGTGCGGGTTTCGACTTGCCAAAGTTGCTGAAAAAACTCATTTGCGTAATGTTTTTATGTGATGAAACAAAAGTTATCTGCGGGCTGTCTCCTCTGTCCGCCTCAAGGTGAATCCTATGCGGCGACAGCGACCTGTCCCACTGACAACTCTGCAAATACAGTGCTCATTTGCCTCACATCGACATCCTCGACGGGGCTGCTGTATGAAATGGCACCGTAGATGTATGAATCGTGAAAATCACGCTATTTTTCCGCTCTGACACGTTGTGACAACTCCTGCTGACAGACCTCTCCGTCCGGTCTGTCACTCTGTCACACCAACAGCCAAAGAGCCATTAATATTCCTGCCAATACGGCAACAAACACTGCCACCGCTATCACAATCCACCCGGACTGTACGGCGGGAAACACACTTTTTCTGCCCAAATATCTCACACACAGCGGCGAGTCTGCACAATTTATCTGCGACTCCTTCACGCGCCCAATTTTATTAGACAGGCCAGGCAGGTCCATACTGTAGTTGACACACCCTTCCTGTGCAGATATCGGATCCGAAGATTCTAAAAAATCCGGGCATCGGTTCTCCATGATGTTTATATTTCTTTTTACAAGCAAATTTTTTGCCGCCACCCGGGTTGAGCGAATCACTCTAATCTCATTTTCCCCTATTTCATTAAATTCTCTTTTCATAGCTGGCCCTCCAGTTCTATAAAGTCCTTTAATATTTTCAGGGCATCGTGTGATGCCGTCAACTCATGGCGGAAACTGCGGCAGTCTGATAGCACCAACCTCTTCCGCGACGGACTGATATATGTTATATACTCTGTGTTCACTATTAAGCTTTTGCCTATTCTCACAAACCGATTGTCATCTTCCGAGAGATAGTCGGAGATGTGGCGTTCCACCTGCCCTAACTGCAAGCATAAGACGTATTGCCCTCCATCGGCCAATCTCAGTGTCGAGTAATTGCCGTCGGCCTTTATATAAACCACCGCATCGCCGGGCACTCGTATCAACTCTGCGGATGTGCTAAATAGTAAATTGTGGGTCATCTTTCACTTGCAAAAATATCAATTTTCTTTCAAGAGCCTCTCTCTTATCATTGCAGATGCTCGAAACATATTTATTAGCATATGAATCTCTGCTCAGTCCGCAAAAATAATAATTATCCGACAATCTCGCAACAATCCTAAGAATCACTACGGGCATCCGCATCAAAAATGTTGACCCCGACAACCAACCTCACGAGAAATTGCACTCATTCGACCCCACTTCGATCTTAAAATTTAAATATGTTAATTTGTGTTAATCCCTTGGGAATCTCACGGATTTATCCCTAACTTTGTATGAAATTTTAGCGGATAAAACACACCTTTTAAGGATTTATAT
>JAFLRW010000118.1 GCA_022511285.1 Duncaniella sp. | reverse complement strand
GACTTCGGTCTCCTTTTTTTTGTTTTGTCAGTAGAACGCAGCCTTTGCGCGACTTAATATCGGATTGGGGAGGGGCTCAGGGCTTTGTGAAGCCCCATCCCCAATCCTTCATTAAGTCTCGAGCCTCAAAAAATATTGGGGAGGCTATTCAGATCGAAGATTTTTGCAGTTCGATTTGGAATCTACAACCTAGAGGCAACCGAACTCATAAATCCTTTCGTAATTCATCAGATATAGATTTTAATGTTTCTGACACAAAATTAATAATTTGGTGTCTCAGAAATCAATACAACTTATAAAATCTGATACGATGTTTTCTATTTCGGGCAGATGCAATGTAAAGCTGTGAAAATAATTTGCTCGGAGGGGGATGGTAATTGCAAAAAAATGATTATATTTGCAAAAAATATTGAAAAATGCTGAAATATATTCATATAATCGCTCTGGTGGGAGCGACTGTGATGGCGCTGATGTGGCTCGCAGGTTGCGGCGGCGATATCTCTGACAAGAAGATTGTAACTGTGAGCATTGAGCCTCAACGCTATCTGCTCGAACAGATAACCGGAGATAGGGTTCAGGTGAGGTGTCTGCTGGCCGACGGGGCTAATCCGGAAACATACGACCCTTCGATGACCCATATGTTCAATCTGCAGAAGAGTGCGGCTTATCTGCGGGTGGGCAACATTGGGTTTGAGGCTGCTCTCCTGGACAAGATTCACGATTCTAATCCTGACCTTCCTATCTATAACACCTCCGAGGGAATTACTCCTATACTTGGCACTCACGGCCACGGCGACGAGGATGCGCCTGACCCTCACACATGGACGTCGGTGAAGAATGCCCGGATTATGGCGTCAAATATGCTGAAGGCTATGCGGGAGGTTGATCCCGGCCATGCGGATGAGTATCAGCGCAATTACGAGCGGTTTGCCGAGCGGCTTGATTCGCTTGACAGGGCTTTTGCCGAGCGACTTGCACCTGTCAAGGGGACGACTTTCCTGGTGTGGCATCCGTCGCTGAGCTATTTTGCTCGCGACTACGGCTTGCGGCAATTAGTGGTGGGCGGAGCTGAGAGTAAGGAGAGTTCGGTGAGCGATATCCGCAATGCTATAGACAGTGCCGAGGCTAATAAGGCGAGAGTGTTTTTCTGTCAGGCAGATTTGGACTCTCGCCACGTGGCTGCTCTCAATGCCGAGATTGGCGCTCGGGAGGTGACGGTGAATCTGCTGTCGTCGCACTGGGAGGAGGAGATGGAGAAGATTGTCGAGGCGCTGGAGAATTGAGAGCTATGAGTGGGCGGGATGTGCTTATCAGTCTGCGCGGCATCTCATTGAAGCGCGATGAACGGGAGATTCTCTCGGGGATAGATTTCGATGTGTGTAATGGCGATTTTATAGCTATCACAGGGCCTAACGGCGGTGGGAAGACTTCGCTGCTCAGGATTGCCCTGAGGCTGCTGAAGCCTACCGAGGGGGAGGTGGCATATCCTTCCGGGCAACTCAACATCGGATACCTGCCACAGAAGAATATGATTGACTCAAAATTCCCGGTGACAGTGCAAGATGTTGTGGCCTCGGGGCTTACCGGAATGGCGATGACACAGCGTGAGCGGGCTATGCTGACAGCTGAGACGGTGGAACTGATGGGGCTGACGCCTCACTCCGACAAGAGCATTGGTGTGCTGTCGGGGGGGCAGTTGCAGAGGGCACTGCTGGGCCGAGCTATAATCTCAGAGCCTGAATTGCTGGTGCTCGACGAGCCGCTGAGCTATGTCGACAAGCAGTTTGAGCAATCTATCTATGAAATAATCGAGCGGTTGTCGCACTCCACAACCATACTGCTCGTGAGCCACGAAATGTCGACTATAGCCGGAATGGCCTCACGCCATTTGATTGTTGACCGGAGTCTGACGGAATGCCGATCAGCTCACCACCATGTGCATTATGACTGCGATAACTGATTTTGCAAAGAGGCTTGCGGGGCTCTTGACGGCGATGGTGGCTTGTGGAGCCGCAATGGCCGTAACGCCGGCTCCGATGGCTGACAGAAACGGAGTGGTAGACAATACGCCTGACAGCATACTGCAGGCGCGAATGGCACGCCCTGTGGCCGGAAGCACACGTCAGGGGGAGAATCCGGTGCTGTTTTTGGTGGGCAACTCCACTATGCGCACAGGCACCAAGGGGAACGGCTCGAACGGACAGTGGGGATGGGGATATTTCTTCCCCGAGCTTTTTGACCGGAATCAAATCACGGTGGAGAATCACGCTTTAGGCGGGATGAGCACACGCACGTTTTACAACAAGCTGTGGGGAGATGTGATATCCGGTGTGCGTCCCGGTGATTATGTGATAATTGAGCTTGGACACAATGATAACGGACCATATGACGAAGGGCGCGCACGAGCCTCAATCCCAGGCATCGGGCGGGATTCGCTCAACGTGGTGATAAAGGAGACGGGCGAGCGCGAGACAGTCTATAGCTATGGGGAGTATCTGCGCCGCTATGTCAATGATGTGCGCGAGCACGGAGGGGAGGCACTGCTGCTGTCGCTCACACCCCGGCTGGCTTACGATGCGGCGGATACGATGCGCATAGAGCGAGTGGCAGAAACGTATGGGCGCTGGGCACGTGAAGTGGCCGATGAGATGGGTGTGGCATTTATTGACCTCAATGAGATTTCGGCGCGTAAGTATGAACGGTTCGGACGCGAGAAGACCGCTATGATGTTTTATCTTGACAAGATTCACACATCGGAGCTTGGAGCACGCGAAAACGCCCTCTCGGCAGCCGAAGGGCTGATTGCCGCGGGTCATCCGCTGGCCGGGATGCTCAAGCCGTTGCCAAGAGGAATGGAGCGGCCGGAGGGGAGAGTGAGATTCATAGTGGGCAATGATATTGATGGCTGCACACCTCCCTCAGAACCGGGTGTGACGACGATAGACTGCCGTGCATCTGACTGCGGACCACGGGAGTATATCGACTCCGGAAGATGGGAGAAGGTGTATAGGGCACTTCGAGAGGGGGATGTAGTGGAAATGCATTTCACCTCCGGCTCGGGTGATGAGGAACTGCTCCCCGACGAGGAGAGCAGAGTGATAAAAGAAGCGGGGACAGGCCGCTATAAAGTGGTGTATCCCCGCCGGAAATATCTTAGGCTTATGACTCTCGAGGCTAATGAGATGGGCGCGAAGGTAGTGGCCGGGCGCCGTCATTGAGCTGTCAACGACCTGAGGAGTGAATCAGGGAGCGAATGCGATTGTTGAGCTCCGTGAGACCGTTAAGTTCTGCAAGCGTGATGTGCATACGGTAGCGCCAGTAGTGGCGTGGATTGGCCGGGATGTTGATCAACTCCTCGGCGGGGTCTTGACGTCTCACCACCCCGTCGATGCTCAGCCAATCCTGGAGAGGGAGGATGCAGAGCATAGAGGGAGATTTGAGATGAAGGTTAATAATGCGCTCGCAGATGTCGGGAAGAGCTTGCTGTGGGGCCTCGCCGGGTTCACGCAGCACCTCGTTGAAGAAACGCTGAGTGATGTCGCGGTCCGTCTCCCACCATCGGCGTATGCCGTCCATATCGTGGGAGGAAGTTGTGCAGACGGAGCGGTATGGATAGGCCCAGGTGTTGCCGAATGGTGTCGCAGGGTCCTTTGGCATACGCTGAATCTCAAGGACAAGAATCCGGAGTTGGTCCATAACGGCCGGCACACAGGCAGGAATCATACCGAGGTCCTCGGCACAGGTGAGCATATCCGTGGCCTCAATGAGCGGAGGCATCTTCCACATAGCCTGCTGATACCAGAAATCATTGTTGCGGTGATAGAAGAAATCGTTGTAAAGGCGATTGAAGCACCACTTCTCATAGTCGCCGAGAGCCCGATAGCTATAGGATGAGTGAGCAGAGATGCGTGGGTGGTATTTTCCCTTTTCCACAGGGTCCTCGATAAAAAGCACATCATCAATGAGAGCTAAGAGGCCATTGCAAATGCCGGAGTTTTTCTCGTCGTTGGGGAGAGAGGAGAAATGAGCCGCCACCTTGCGCTGAGTGTCGAATTCGGGGCGGAGGCGGTATGAGCCATCACCGCGAGGGAGGAGGAACTGAGCAGAGACCTCATCGGTCCATTCGCCGAAGATGTCGTGGAGCATCCAATCGTGGATATAGGGCAGGGTCTGACGTTCGGTGTCGAGCCAGAAATCATAGCCGGAGCGAAGTTCATCAGTGGAGAACGGGAGGGCACGATTAAAAATGCCGAGAAGGCCGTGGATGGCATTCATGGGGATTTGCCAGATACGGAAAAATCCGAGTACGTGGTCAATACGATAAGCGTCAAAGTATTCCGCCATCTTACGGAACCGCGCCTTCCACCAGGCGAATCCATCGGATGACATCTCCTCCCAATTATATGTGGGGAATCCCCAATTCTGCCCGAGGACAGAGAAATCGTCAGGCGGAGCACCGGCCTGGCAGTCGAGATTGAAGAGACGAGGCGAAATCCAGGCGTCGACACTATGGCGCGAAATGCCGATAGGGATGTCGCCCTTAATAGCGACACCACGCATGCGAGCATATTCGTGGACCTCGCGCATCTGACGGTCGAGATGATACTGTATCCAGTAGACATACTCAATACTCCGGCGATGGCGCGTCACCAAATCAGCCACACGGGCCTCATCGTAGACCGCATAATCGCCCCAGAGGGTCATATCGGGCGTATTGTTAAGGTCGCGCAGGACACACCAAGCCGCATATGGGGTGAGCCAGGAACTGTTTTTATCCACAAAAGCTACGAAATCAGGAGAGGCCAAGGCCGCGGGTCCATCCTGGTCAAAGAGCTCGCGTGTGAATGCATTTTTAGCTTGATTAACCTTCTCATAGTCAACCTCCGGAAGGCGATTGAGCTCACGGCGGAGCTCATCGTAATGCCGACGGCGTTCAGGGTCGGCAAGCGATCCCATGGCCTGCAGACGCAGGTACATAGGGTGGAGGGCGAAAGTAGAGTTGGCATTATAGGGGTAGGAGTCGGTCCAGGAGCCGGTCATAGTAGTGTCATTGACAGGAAGGAGCTGGACGAATCTCTGACGTGTCTTAGCAGCCCAGTCAATCATCTCTTTGAGGTCAAAGAAATCGCCTACGCCGAAGTCATCGTCGGAGCGGAGAGAAAAGACCGGGATGGCAACACCTGCGCCACGCCAAGGAGCGCCGGATGAGACGAAGCGCTGACCGGAGTTGATGACGGCAACAGATGAGAGGTCTGGGTGAAGGGGATGCATATATCTATTATCCCGACCCTCCCAAGCTACAAGCTCGCCAGAGGATTTTTTGACAATGATAAACTTATATTCCAGCCCGGAAGAGAGCTCGGAGATGGGGATATTGGCAGTCCAGCGAGGGAAAGAGGCATCAGACAGGCGAAGAGCCTTGTCGGTGTCCCACGAGCCGAGGTATTCAACAGAGCCCGCCATCGCCACAACACAGTCGGTGGGGACCATTGGAGCATCAACGGATATGGTCAACATTCCCGGGACAGGGAACACAGGGTCATCGCGGCGGTCACGACGGTTGATACAATCCACAAATGAAGTGGCATAATAAGGCTTATCGACGGGAGAGTCCTGCCAATGGTCAATAATCAGAGCGGAGTCCAACGGGAGAGATGTGAGGAAAGAGTGAGGTTTACCCCACTCGAGGCGGAGAGAGCCATCGGCACGGCGGACAAAATAGAAATAGGTGAACGGCGACACTGAAGGGTTGATATCGAGTTCGGCGGTCCAAGTTTCAGCTCCGTTGAG
>JAFLRW010000117.1 GCA_022511285.1 Duncaniella sp. | reverse complement strand
TACGACAGGCTCATACGCACGCTCGATCTCATCGGGAGAGGGGTAGTTTGACGGGTTGTCTACCAGCACACGCTCGCCGCCGCGCACATCTACCTCGTAAATGACGCTGGGAGCCGTAGTTATAAGGTCAAGATTGAACTCGCGTTCAAGCCGCTCCTCAATGACCTCCATGTGAAGCAGCCCCAAAAATCCGCAGCGGAATCCGAATCCGAGCGCTATCGACGTTTCCGGTGCAAAGGAGAGCGCCGCGTCGTTGAGCTGCAATTTTTCAAGAGAGGCGCGAAGATTCTCAAAATCTTCAGGGTCAATAGGATACACTCCGGCAAACACCATAGGCTTCACCTCTTCAAAGCCATCAATAGCCTCCTCGCAGGGTCGTTTCACATGGGTGATTGTATCGCCCACCTTTACCTCTTTAGAAGTCTTGATGCCGGAAATAATATAGCCAACATTTCCAGCCGAGAGCTCAGGACAAGGCTGCATATCAAGCTTGAGCACTCCAATTTCATCGGCATTATACTCGCGCCCTGTGGCCACAAACTTCACAAAATCCTCTTTGCGAATGGTTCCGTTCACAATCTTGAAATAAGCGATAATGCCACGGAAGGGATTGAAGACGGAATCAAATATCAGAGCTTGCAGCGGAGCCTCGGGATCGCCGACAGGAGCAGGCACACGCTCCACAATGGCGCGCAATACCTCCTCAACGCCCAAACCTGTTTTGCCTGAAGCACGAATAATCTCCTCGCGGTCACATCCCAGGAGGTCAACAATCTGATCCTCAACCTCTTCAGGCTTAGCCGAGTCAAGGTCCACTTTATTAATGACCGGAATAATCTCCAGGTCATTATCAATGGCCATATACAGGTTGGAAATGGTCTGCGCCTGAATGCCCTGCGAAGCATCTACGATGAGCAATGCCCCCTCGCAGGCAGCAATGGAGCGCGACACCTCGTAGGAGAAGTCAACGTGGCCCGGAGTGTCAATGAGATTGAGCGTGTACTCCGTGCCATCGATAGGATACTTCATCTGTATGGCATGGCTCTTTATCGTGATGCCACGTTCACGCTCAAGCTCCATATCGTCGAGCACCTGAGCCTGGAGATCTTTGCCGGCAACGGTGTTAGTATATTCCAACAGACGGTCGGCAAGCGTACTCTTGCCGTGGTCAATGTGTGCTATGATGCAAAAATTGCGTATTCGTTTCATATCGGATACAAAATTAGCTAATTTTTCCGACTTGATAACAATTTTCGCTCATAAACCGCAGACAAGCGCATCAGTCGTCGGGGTGGTCTTGTGCCCACGCCTTCGATGGGCAGAGACCTGTTCCGTCAAAACAATGGGTGCAGATGTCGCATTTTGGCAGGCCTATGCTCTCAATGAGATCTTCAAGTTTGGCAAAACTCAATGAGGAAAGTTCGAGTTGGCGTGCAATTTCTTTGACCATACGTTCGTATTCGGGTGTACCGGTGGTGGCATAAACGTCAAGGCGGGCATCGTCAGAGCCTTCGAAATCACGAATGATGCGTCGTGTGATAAGCTCAAGATCGCTTTTTGACGATGTAAATCCTATGAATGGACAACCATAGACGAGCGGCGGACAGGATATGCGCGCGTGGACCTCTTTGGCACCACACTCGAAGAATGTGCGGACATTGTCGCGCAGCTGGGTGCCGCGCACAATGGAATCGTCGCAGAACACCACACGTTTTCCATCGAGAATAGCCTTATTAGGGATAAGCTTCATCTTGGCCACGAGGTCGCGACGCGATTGATTGCCGGGAGTGAAACTGCGGGGCCAAGTCGGAGTGTATTTAAGCACAGCACGGCGATAAGGTATGCCCCGGCCTTCGGCATAGCCTAAGGCAAAGCCGACACCGGAATCAGGGATACCGCAGACACAATCGGCCTCGGTGGGGTCGGCCTTTCCAAGGGCTCGGCCGCCGGCCTCGCGGACATCCTCAACGTTAATAGCTTCGTAATCGCTCGCAGGGAATCCGTAGTAAACCCATAGGAAAGAGCATATCTGCTTGCGACTTGCCGGAGCCTGCATCACTTCGATGCCATCGGCTCTGAGGCGGACTATCTCGCCGGGACCAACGTCGCGCACGGTCTTATAATCCAAATTGGGGAATGATGAGGTCTCAGACGATACGGCAAATCCGTCAGACTTCTGACCAATCACAATAGGAGTGCGGCCTAAATAGTCGCGGGCTGCAATGATGCCGTCTTCGGTGAGCACAAGCATTGAACACGAGCCCTTGATTTTTTTGTAGACGAGATTAATGCCGTCAACAAATGATTCGCCCATATTGATGAGCAGCGCAACAACCTCTGTCTGATTGACATTGTTGGCCGACAACTCGCTGAGGTGCATCCGCTCGGCAAGGAGCTCAGCGGCAATCTCGCGCAGATTGTTGATTTTGGCCACAGTGACCACGGCATAACGTCCCAGATGGGAGTTGACAATAATCGGTTGCGGATCTGTGTCGCTAATGACTCCCAAACCTTGATTGCCGACAAATCTATCAAGCTCATCTTCGAATTTAGAGCGGAAATAATCGCGTTCAAGACTGTGGATGGTGCGATTGAACCCTTTTTCAGGGTCAAAAGTCACAAGGCCGGCTCGCTTTGTCCCGAGATGCGAATTATAATCCGTGCCATAAAAAAGGTCGTTGACACACGGCTTCTTAGAAACCGCGCCGAAAAAGCCTCCCATTGGAAATACGTTTTGGTTTGAAAAATGAAAGTGCAAAATTACACAATCCAATCCAATCTGCCAAATAAAATTTTCTATTGCTTTAAAAGCTCAAGATATTGTAAATTTATCAGCCAAACAGGACAATTTTCTGAGTTATTTTTGTAACTTTGCGACAATAAGTAAACGCTAACCGTATAAACCTATGGATAAAGAGTTAGATTGGGCTAATCTATCGTTTGGATACATGCCCACCGACTATAATGTGCGGTGCTATTATCGCGATGGCAAGTGGGGTGAAATCGAAATCTCTTCCAGTGAGGAGGTGAGCCTTCACATAGCCGCTACGTGCCTGCACTACGGGCAGGAAATCTTTGAAGGCCTCAAAGCGTTCAGAGGCAAAGACGGCAAGATACGCATATTCCGTCTTGAAGAGAATGCGCATCGAATCTGCGAGTCGGCTAAAGGCTTGCTGATGGCTCCTCTGCCTGAAGAGAAATTTCGCGAGATGGTGCTCAAGGTGGTGAAACTCAACGAGCGTTTTATTCCCCCTTATGGCTCCGGCGCTTCGCTTTATATCAGACCGTTAGAAATCGGCACTTCAGCCCAGGTAGGCGTTAAACCTGCCCGCGAATACCTATTCATTATCCTTGTAAGCCCTGTAGGGCCATATTTCAAAACCGGATTTAAGCCTACCAATATCTGCATAATGCGTCAGTATGACCGCGTGGCGCCTCGTGGCACCGGAATGTGGAAGGTTGGTGGCAACTATGCGGCATCGTTGGCCGCCGGCGAACATGCCCATGATATGGGTTACTCTGCAGTGTTATATCTTGACCCCAAGGAGAAGCTTTATCTCGACGAGTGTGGCCCTGCTAACTTTATGGCCATTAAAAATGGCACATACATCACTCCGGCATCCGATTCTATTCTCCCCTCCATCACCAACAAGAGTTTTATCCGCTTGGCTGAGGATATGGGCATACCGGTTGAGCGTCGGCATATCACAGTCGACGAGCTGGAATATGTGGAAGAGGCAGCAGCCGTCGGCACCGCGGCCGTGGCTTCGCCCGTGGGCGAAATTGATGACCTTGACACGGGCAAGAAGTATATCATAGCCAAGGATGGCAAGCCCGGCCCTATAGTTACACGTCTTTACGAGACACTTCGCGGCATCCAGTATGGCGAGTTGCCGGATCCTTACGGATGGTGTACCATCGTCGAATAGCCTTCGCGATTACATAATGACTGATTATCAGAAAATTATTGATAAATATTACCCGGCAGAGAGTCTCGGCCGGGTAATTTATATGAAGCATTGCCGCGCCGTGGCCGACCTCTCGCTTCAGATAGCTTCCTCGCTCAGCCTTCCCATAGCCCGCTCTGATATCGAGGCGGCCGCAATGCTCCACGACATAGGCATCTGCCACACAGATGCTCCCGATATAGGATGTTTGGGTTCTTTACCCTATATCTGCCACGGCATCGAAGGGGCTGCAATTCTTCGTGGTGAGGGAGCTCCTGAAGAGTGGGCACGCGTAGCCGAGCGTCACACCGGAGCAGGCATTACCGCGGCGGAAGTGGTAGCACAACAGCTTCCGTTGCCAAAGGTCGACTATATGCCTGAGACGCCTCTGGAGCGATTAATCTGCTATGCCGATAAGTTTTATTCCAAAAGCGGAGATATGAAGCGCAAACCACTTGAGCGCGTCATTGCCTCGATGGAGCGCATATCGCCCTCTACCCTATCCCGCTTCTTAGCGCTCCACGCTGAGTTTAACAAAGCGCAGCCCACTACATAATTGTTTATAAAAATCCCGAAAGACTGTCCGGATATGGATTCGGACCAGTGCTTTCGGGATTGCAATTCTTTATTCTTTAGTTTCTAATCACTCGGCTTAGCCCTTTATGGCAGCTACGCCGGGGAGCACCTTGCCCTCGATAGCCTCGAGGAGAGCGCCACCGCCGGTGGATACATAGCTCACCTTGTCGGCAAGGCCAAACTTGTTGATGCAGGCCACAGAGTCGCCGCCACCTACGAGCGAGAAAGCGCCGTTGGCAGTAGCTTCCACTACAGCGTCGGCTATGGCACGCGAACCGGCCGTGAAGTTGTCAAACTCAAACACCCCGGCAGGACCATTCCACAAGATTGTCTTGGCAGGGAGGATAGCACCCTTGAACAGCTCGCGGGTCTTGGGACCGGCATCCATACCTTCCCAGCCTTCGGGGATGTTGCGGCAGTCCACCACCATAGTGTTACACTCGTTTGAGAAGTTGTCGCCGGCCACACAGTCAACGCCGAGCACCAAGTTGACACCTTTCTCCTTAGCCTTCTGCATAATATCCAGAGCCAGCTGGAGCTTATCCTCCTCGCAGATGCTCTTACCTATATTGCCGCCGAGGGCCTTTGCAAACGTATAGGTCATACCGCCGCAAAGGATAAGATTGTCCACCTTATCCATAAGGTTTTCAATTATGCCTATTTTGGTTGACACCTTTGAGCCACCCATAATTGCAGTAAACGGACGCTTGATATCTGAAAGGATGTTGTCCACAGCCTTCACCTCTTTCTCCATAAGATAGCCGAGCATCTTGGAATCAGCGTCAAAATAGTCAGCAATCACGGCTGTAGAGGCATGGCGGCGATGAGCAGTGCCAAAGGCATCGTTGACATATGCATCGGCATACGAAGCCAATTTCTTGGAGAACTCTTTCTGCTTCTCCTTCATCTCCTTTTTAGCGGCGTCATAGCCCGGGTCTTCCTTATCAATCCCCACAGGCTTGCCCTCCTCTTCGGGGTGGAAGCGGAGATTTTCGAGCAGGAGCACTTCGCCCGGCTTAAGCTCGGCGGCTTCCTTATCGGCAGCGGCACAGTCTGCTGCAAATTTCACCTCTGTGCCAAGGGCTTTGGCCACAGCATCCTTAATCTGAGCAAGTGACATCTTGGGATTAACCTTACCTTTGGGTTTGCCCATGTGGCTCATAATGATTAGGCTGCCGCCATCGGCTAGAATCTTTTTGAGTGTAGGGAGTGCGCCACGGATGCGGGTGTCGTCAGTGATATTCCCGTTCTCATCGAGGGGCACATTGAAGTCAACACGCACAATGGCCTTTTTACCATTGAAATTGTACTGATCGATTGTCATATCTGATGAGTTATTAT
>JAFLRW010000116.1:527-5887 GCA_022511285.1 Duncaniella sp. | reverse complement strand
ATGTGGGACTCGACGGACTGAGCAACGACGACGAGTTTGAATTCACAAGCTACCGCGACTATCTCGAGCAGCTTCGTTCCCGCCTATCTCCCGAGGTGGTCGCAAAAATGCAGGAAGATAAATTCTCTCCCTTCAACGACCCCGCAGGCGATAATTATCACTTCTTCCGCGGATATGACTATGACGAACAGCGACTCGGAGTGTTGGAACGATATAAGCGATACAATGGCATGGAAGGCAACTCCCTATCGCCCGACGATGCCCCCGATCCCCTTTACCAATCATCTCGCTCGCTCCCTGATGTCGAGGATATCAATCAAGACAATACCCTTAACGAATATGAGCGCTATTTCCAATACAAAGTGTCAATCCGCCCCGAGGACCTTGAAGTTGGACGTAACTATATCACGGACAAGCAGGTGAGCATCGTGGCCAACCACGACGGCACCACTCAAGAGGTGGTGTGGTATCAATTCAAGATACCCCTCTCCGACTATCAGAAGGTGGTGGGCAATATCACCGACTTCTCCACCATCCGCTTTGCCCGTATGTTTATGACCGGGTTCACCAAGCCCACCCACCTGCGTTTCGCCACCCTGGAGCTTGTCAAGGGGGAATGGCGCACCTACGACTTCAATCTCAACACTCGCGGAGATGCTCCCGCCGAAGGTGAGCTCGACATCTCTGTGGTCAACATTGAGGAGAATGCTGACCGTCAGCCGGTCAACTACGTCCTCCCACCCGGTGTGACACGTATACAGGACCCCGGTCAGAGCCAGATTCTGCAGCTCAACGAGCAGTCGATGTCAATGAAAGTCACAGGGCTTCAGCCCGGCGACGCTCGTGCCGTATATCGCAACACTCTGCTCGACCTGCGCAACTATAAGCGCATGCAGATGTGGATACACGCCGAAAAACTGATTGACGACAACACCAACCTGCGCTCAGGTGAACTCTCGGTATTCATTCGCCTCGGCTCCGACGTGAAGAGCAACTACTATGAATATGAAATTCCTCTGGAGCTAACCCCCTTCGGAAAATACAGCGACTCTCCCACTGACCGCCGCGAAGTGTGGCCGCGCAGCAACTATATGGACTTTGACCTCCAGACTCTCGTCGACCTCAAAAAGGAGCGCAATAGAGCTAAGAACGAAGGACAGCCCGGTGTGGGATTCGGGGTGGCATACACCGGACGCGACCCCGACAACGACCACAACCGTATAGCCGTGATGGGCAATCCTTCAATCTCCGACATCAGAGTGATGCTCATCGGTGTGCGCAACAATTCTCCCACCGTAAAAGACGGCATAGTATGGCTCAACGAACTGAAAGTGACTGACTTCAACAACTCAGGCGGCTGGGCAGCCAAAGGCAACCTCAACGTCGGCGTCTCAGACATTGCCACGCTCAACGTCGGCGCCCATATAGAGACAGCCGGTTTCGGCTCCGTCGACCAGGCTCTCAACTCGCGCCGCATGGACGACTATGAACAGTATAACTTTGCCATGCAGGTGGATGCCGGACGCTTCCTCCCCGAAAAGGCCAAGCTCCATGCTCCTATCTACTATTCGGTCACAAAAGAAAAGGTGACACCTCTCTACAATCCACTTGATCAAGACGTAAAGCTCCGCAATGCTCTCGACGACTGCACTAACCGGCATCAGCGCGACTCTATCGAGGCTTTTGCCGTGGAGAGATCGACGATTCAAAGCTTCTCGATTTCAGGATTGAAATTCGATGTCAAGTCTAAGAACCCTATGCCGTGGGATCCTGCCAACTTCACTCTCAACTTTTCATTCAACAAGCAGTCCAAGACCGATCCCACCACGGAGTATGAAAACACCAACGATTATCGCGGGTCGTTTCAATACAGCTACACCCCATACGTTAAGCCGTGGAAACCGTTTGCATCGCTCACTTCAAAGAGCAAAAACGCTAAGTTTCTCAAAGAGTGGGAGCTAAACTATGTTCCTACAAATATATCGTTCCTCACCAACCTCTCGCGCTACTACTACGAACTGCAGACTCGTTCGGAAACAGATGTCGACTTCCAACTGCCGGTGTCGGTCAGCAAAAATTTCCTTTGGGATCGCCAATTTGCCCTGACTTGGAATCTCACAAAGACCCTCTCCATAAATTTCAACTCCAACACTGCCGCCCGCATCGAGGAGACTATGGGCGCAGTCAACCGCAGGCTGTTCCCCGACCAATATAAAGAGTGGAAAGACACGGTAATGCAAAGCCTATTGCACATGGGGACTCCCTGGAGCTATAATCAGTCGTTTGTGGCCAACTATCGCGCACCCTTCTCACGCATCCCGTTCCTTGACTGGATTAAGACGGCCAATGTGTCATACAACGCCACCTATCGGTGGGACCGTGGGGCAGAAGTTGACGGCATCGCGATGGGCCACTCAATTGCCAACCAGTCAACCTTCAACACTGACGGCCGTGTCTCTTTCGAGGATATCTACAACAAATTTAAATATACCAAGGAGGTCAATCAGAGGTTTCAGGCCAAGCGGACCTCAACTCAGACACGCAAACCTAAGAAATTTGATCGCACATTTACCCTCAAACCCGACACCACTCTGATTGTGAAACACAATCTGCGCAATCAGAAAGTAAAGGTGACGGCTCAGACAGTCGACGGCAAGCCCTTCAAAATCACTCATAAGGTGGTGGATGCCAACAGCATTGAGATTCTCACAAAGGATAATAAGAACATCAAAATCACGGTTGAGGAGATTCTCAAAGATGAGAAGAATCTATGGCGCAACATTGGCGAATATGCGTCGCGCCTCCTAATGTCGCCACGCAACGCCTCCGTCAAATTCCGCTCCACCCGCACCCTCTCGCTCCCGCTTTTTCGCCCACAGATTGGCAATATCTTCGGACAGACACACAGTGCCGGCCCGATGGCTCCCGGCCTCGACTTCGCCTTCGGGTTTGCCGGAGAGGATTATATCAACAAAGCTCTCGACCGCGGATGGTTAATCACTGACGATGGACAAACCTCTCCGGCCAACTTCTCTAACACCACCGAGGTAAACTTTGAGCTCACACTCGAACCTCTCAAAGGGCTGAAAATAGTGCTCACCACCAATCGCACACGCAATAACAACCGCTCCGTGCAGTTTATGTATAACAATATGCCCACATCTCTTACCGGCTCATACACCAAGACTCACGTAGCGCTGAAAACAGCTCTCAAATACTTTAATGCCGACGACGGCTACCGCTCCGAATCATTCGACCGCTTCCTCAGCTATATTCCCGTGATGGCAGGTCGCATTGAGAGTCAATATGCCGGAGCCCGCTATCCACAGGGAGGATTCATGGAGGGTAATATCTTGGCCGGCAATCCCTACAAGCCCGAAGTTGGTGGCGTGTCGCGCACCGGCTCCGACGTGCTCATCCCCGCCTTCATAGCAGCATACTCCGGCACCAATCCGGATAAACAGTATCTCGACCCATTCCCATCGCTCGCTGCGGCCCTCCCCAACTGGCGAATTACCTACGACGGGCTCATCTATCTCGGTAATATGGCAAATATCTTCAAGAGTTTCACCTTGAACCACGTCTATCAGTGCACCTACAGCGTTGGCTCCTACTCCTCGTTCCTCAACTGGATGGAAGCCCCCGGCATGCCTGGGCTCGGCTTTGCTCTCAACGAGCAGACCGGGCAGCCCTATCCTTCATCGCCATTCAACATCTCGTCAGTGGCTATTACCGAGAAATTCGCTCCACTCATCGGCGCATCTGCCACACTCAAAAACGAAATGACCCTCTCTGCCGAGTATCGCGACTCACGGACGCTCACACTTAACACCTCTGCCGGTCAAGTGGTTGAAGCCAACCAACGGGGACTCACTTTCGGACTCGGCTACAAAATAGTGGGTTTCAATACTGTGCTGAAGATGAAAGGCTCCGGACGCGGAATCTCCAACGACCTCACCATCAAAGGCGACTTCTCATTTGCCGAAACACAAGCCCTAATCCGTCGCATCGAGACCGCCTACACCCAAGCCACATCTGGCACACGCACCATAAATATGAATCTGACCGCCAACTATATAATGTCGCGCCGCCTCACCATTGGCGCCTTCTTCGACCATCAGATTAACACCCCCATAGTATCATCTACATCCTATCCCACCACAAACACCTCGTTTGGCATCAACCTTAATCTATCCTTAGCACGATGAAACGTTTTCTCCTCGCCATCTCTCTGAGCGCTTCACTCACAGCCTCAGCCGCCGTCTACAACATTACTGACTACGGAGCCGTCTCCGACACTACACACCTCTCCACCGCTGCCATCCAGCAAGCCATCGACATCTGCTCCGAGTCCGGTGGCGGACGCGTGCTCATCCCGGCCGGTAGCTACAAGACAGGCTCCATCTTCCTGAAAAGCAACGTCGACCTCCACCTCGAAAGCGGGGCAACTCTCTATGGCTCCACCGACATTGCCGACTATACACCGGTGAAGACCGACTACGTCTCGTTGCGCACCCACACACCCACCATACAGCTCATCTATGCCGACGGTGTCAGCCACACATCAATCTCCGGCTCCGGAACCATCGACGGGCGTGGCAAAGCATTCCCAAAACTGACCTGGGACGACGAGGGTATCACTCGCCCACACCTACTCCGATTCATCTGCTCCTCCGACATCGCTGTCACAGGCATCACCCTGCGTAACTCCGGATGCTGGATGCAACACTATTTGGCGTGCGACCGTGTGCGCATTGACAGAATCACCGTCTACAACCGCAACAACTTCAACAACGACGCCCTCGACCTTGACGGGTGCCACGACGTCACCGTCAGCAACATGATTGCCGACTCCGACGACGACGCCATCACCCTCAAATCCACATCCCCCCGCCTCTGCGAGGATATCACCATCAGTAATTGCACTGTCTCTTCCCACTGCAATGCCATCAAACTCGGCACCGAGACCAACGGGGGATTCCGCAACATCATAATCCGAGGCATCACCGTCAAACCATCGGCCGACCAGTCATCACAATATTTCGGCTACGAAGGCGGCATAGGCCACTCAGCCATATCGCTTGAGATAGTCGACGGCGGTATGATGCGCAACATTGACATCTCAGACATTACTATCCGTGGCACACAGTGTCCCATTTTCATACGCCTGGCCAATCGCGCCCGTCCTTATTCACCCGACTGCCCTGTCAGCCAAATCGGGACCATCGACGGCGTCATTCTCCACGACATCCTCATCGACGAGGCCGGCCCCGGAGGCTCATCAATCACCGGCCTTCCTGGCCACCCCGTGCGCAACGTCGAGCTGCGCAACATCACCATACGCCATGACGGCGGATGCT
>JAFLRW010000116.1:0-511 GCA_022511285.1 Duncaniella sp. | reverse complement strand
CCCCACCGATGAGAAAGAGGCTGAGTACCCCGAATCAACAATGTGGGGCATTCTCCCCGCTCAAGGCTTTTGGCTGAACCACACAGAGGACATCCACATCATCAATCTGAAAGTAATCCCCGCCGCCCCCGACTCGCGTCCAATCATCCTCCCCACCGACTCCTCCGGGCTCATCATAGAATAATCCCCCACTACTATTACCGAAAAAGAGGGTGTCTCAAAATTAAGATTTTTGGGACACCCTCATAAAAGCATTTATCACAAATGCTTATAATCCTATTTCTTTGGGCTTGTTAATTTTTAGCGGTCCAAAGTGTCTTCGGCAATGACTTGTTTCCAGGCTTCAAGCGTTTCCTTTGATGCATGGTTAAGAAGTTTTCCTTCCTGCCAGTTGATATCGGGATATTGTTTTTTCAGTGCATCGACACACGGACCAATCGGAGAGCTGCCCGATGTGGCGAAACAATACACTTTCTTTCCTTCGAGATTGTTTTCATCAATAAAAGTATTG
>JAFLRW010000115.1 GCA_022511285.1 Duncaniella sp. | reverse complement strand
GATTCCTTGGACTGCTCCACATGGAGATTATTCAGGAGCGTTTGGGACGTGAATTTGATATGGATGTGATAACCACTGTGCCCAACGTTAGTTATCGTGTCTTTGACAAGCATGGCAATATGACGGAGGTGCATAATCCCTCCGGTCTGCCTGACCCTACGCTGATTGACCACATTGAGGAACCCTACATCCGCGCGTCAATCATTACGGCGGCTGATTATATCGGCCCGATTATGACTCTTTGTCTTGGCAAACGAGGTGAATTGGTGAAGCAAGAGTATATCTCCGGCAATCGAATGGAGATGATTTTCGATATGCCTCTCGGTGAGATTGTGATTGACTTCTATGATAAACTGAAAAGTATCTCTAAGGGATATGCGTCGTTTGACTATCATCTGCACGACTTCCGCACTTCGCGTCTTGTCAAGCTTGACATCCTGCTCAACGGAGAGAGTGTAGATGCGCTATCCACGCTCACACACGCTGACAATGCCGTGACTTTTGGCCGGCGGATGTGTGAGAAACTCAAGGAGCTAATCCCGCGACAGCAGTTTGATATTGCCATTCAGGCCGCCATCGGTGCCAAGATAATAGCTCGCGAGACCATCAAGGCTGTCCGCAAGGATGTGACTGCTAAGTGTTATGGCGGAGATATATCGCGTAAACGCAAACTGCTCGAAAAGCAGAAGAAAGGCAAGAAACGCATGAAGCAGATAGGCTCTGTTGAGGTGCCGCAAAAGGCTTTCCTTGCAGTGCTGAAACTTGATTGATGCCATTTTTATTGAGGGTAAAATGCCCTCTCCGTCACCTTAAATCTCTCCATCTATGAAAACAATTCTTCGAGCCATACTTGTGGCTTTATTCCCGGCAATATGTGGCGTATGCGCTATGCAAGCGCGCACAGTGGAATCAATAGGGCGTGGATGGCTCTTTGTTCGGGGAGATTCGGCCGTATATGCCCATCCATCGTTTGATGCGAGCGGCTGGGAGAGGGTCAATCTTCCCCACGATTACCAGATATCTCAGCCATGGGTGCCTCCGGGCGCTGATGAAAAGGCTGATTTAAGCAATGCTGTGGCCAATGTTAAGTCTCGTTTGAGCGCGCGTGGCTTTAAGGAGCCCGGTCCGGCCTGGTATCGCCGCTCGTTCCCCACCGACACTGCTTGGCGTGGTCGGCGTGTGTTCCTGGATTTCGGCGGAATTATGCTCACAGGTGATGTGTGGCTCAACGGTCATAAACTCGGAGGCACTGACTATGGCTACTTAGGTTTTGAAATTGATATCACGCCCTATTTGTCAAAGGAGGGCGACAACGTCATAGCTGTCCGGGCAGATACAGGTTCGCCTGAAAACTCTCGCTGGTATACCGGAGGCGGGCTTTATCGCGACGTAAAGTTGGTGACCACTGACCGCGAGTTATATTTCACGCGTCATCCCTTGCAGATAACCACTCCCGTAGTGACTGACTCTTTGGCCACTGTGGTGATTAGAGCAGAGATAACAAACCGCCTTAAAGCCGATCCTATGCGTGTGCAGCTCTCCATTTCTGATGCCGATGGTTATGAAGTGTATGCCCGTGATTGCGATGTGGCGTTCATCCGCCGCACTCGCACTAATGAATATATGGTTGACTCAGTGGTTGTTACATTGCCTCGCCTGTGGGATACTGAAACTCCGCATCTTTATACTGCCCGACTTGCTCTCATCGACCCGTCCGGTCGTGAGCGCGATGTCATAGAGCAGAAGTTTGGCATCAGAAGCATAGAATATTCTCCCGACTTCGGCTTCCGACTCAATGGACGTAAAGTGCTCCTGAAGGGGATAGCTAACCATCACACCCTCGGTGCCCTTGGTGCGGCCGCCTATCCTCGTGCTATTGAAAAAAGACTCAGGCTGCTTAAAGAATTTGGATTCAATCATGTCCGAACCTCACATAATCCATACAGCGAAGAGTTTCTCGATTTGTGTGATGAGTATGGTATACTGGTTGTCGACGAACTCTACGACAAATGGCTCAAGCAGTATGCCGGAGGGCGTCGGGATTGGACGGAGCAGTGGCAGCACGATGTGCCGGAGTGGGTGAAGCGTGACCGCAACCACCCATCCGTAGTGATGTGGAGCCTTGGCAACGAACTGCAGCTGCTATGGGATATTCCTTTTGCCGATTGGGGCGTCACTCCATATCGATTGCAGAAAACGCTCCTCAATCGCTATGACACCACTCGTCCTGTCACGGTGGCCATGCATCCTCGAGGCAGGAGCCTTGACTCCGACTCTATTCCTGCACCTTTGGCTCTCGAGACAGATATTGCCTCTTATAATTATAGGTATATGTATTTCCCGGGCGACTCTCGACGCTATCCCCGGATGATATTCTACCAAAGCGAAGCCAACAACTCCGGGATGGGCCCCAACTATTATGAAATGGATCTCGACCGTGTGGTGGGACTTGCATATTGGGGTATGATTGACTACCTTGGCGAGTCGCACGGCTGGCCGGCCAAAGGTTGGGCTCAAGGAGTATTTGATATATCGCTCCGTCCTAAGCCTAATGCTTGGTTCTTGCGCAGCATTTTCCGTCCGGATGAACCTGTGGTGCATATCGGGGTGATTGATGCGGCTGACAATACCGTGTGGAACGATGTCCAGGTAGGCACAGAGTCTCTGTCTGACCATTGGAATCGCCGTGAAGGCTCGGAAGTGGACCTCTATACTTTCACTAATGCCGACGAGGTGGAGCTGTTGCTGAATGGCCGGACCATAGGGCGGCAGCGCAACGACAAGACAGATCCGAAGACTCGCAATCGCATCCGTTGGCAACGTCTGCCATATAAGCCCGGACAGTTAGAGGCTCGTGCTTATAGCGACGGTCAGAAAAAGCCTGTCGCTATCCACTCTATCCGCACGGCAGGGAAGGCCCGGAGCCTGTCGTTGGTGCCTGACACCATCAGTTGGCGCGCCGATGGCTCCGACCTAATGTATGTCGATGTGTTTGCCGTTGATTCAAAAGGCACCATAGATCCCGCCGAGGATGGCGAAGTGACATTCACTGTCGACGGCCCGGCAGAGATTGTGGGTGTGGCCAATGGAGATATGACATCGTCCGAATCGCTCACAGGTTGTCGGCGCTCCCTATGGCGTGGGGCGGTTTCCGTAATCCTGAGGGCAGATACTATTCCGGGCTCTATTACTCTCTCCGCACGCCATCCTCGCCTCGGGACAAAAAGCATTACTCTTCCGACAAAATAGATGAAATAATTATCGAGAAGTGTATTGTATTCAACAAAAAAATGTATTAACTTTGTGGCAACAACAAATCAACTTCTATTTATAAACAGACACAATGGTAAGTTATAAAGAATTAGGCCTTGTAAACACTAAAGAAATGTTTGCTAAGGCTCTCAAAGGGGGCTATGCAGTGCCCGCATTTAATTTCAACAATATGGAGCAGCTGCAGGCCATCATCAAGGCTGCTGCCGAGGAGAAATCTCCCGTGATTCTTCAGGTGTCGAAGGGCGCGCGCAACTATGCCAACCCTATCCTGCTCCGCTATATGGCACAGGGCGCCGTTGATTATGCCAAGAGCCTCGGCTGGGAGAAACCTCAGATTGTGCTCCATCTCGACCACGGTGACAGTTTCGAACTCTGCAAGGATTGCATCGAACATGGCTTCTCGTCTGTGATGATTGACGGTTCACACCTCCCCTACGAGGAGAACGTTGCTCTCACAAAGAAAGTGTGTGAATACGCTCATCAGTATGACGTTACTGTTGAGGGTGAGCTCGGTGTGCTTGCCGGTGTAGAGGATGAGGTTTCTTCTGACCACCACACCTACACCAACCCCGAGGAGGTGATTGACTTTGCCACCCGCACAGGTGTTGATTCACTGGCTATCTCAATCGGCACAAGCCACGGAGCTTACAAGTTTAAGCCCGAGCAGTGCACTCGCGACCCGCAGACCGGTCGCCTCGTGCCTCCCCCCTTGGCATTCGACGTGCTCGAGGCCGTTCAGGCTAAACTCCCCAACCTCCCCATCGTGCTCCACGGCTCTTCTTCTGTTCCTCAGGACGAGGTTGACACCATCAATAAGTTTGGTGGCAAACTCCCCGATGCCATCGGTATCCCCGAGGAGTGGCTCCGCAAGGCTGCAGCTATGGATGTGTGCAAAATCAACATCGACTCTGACAGCCGTCTGGCAATGACAGCTGCCATCCGTCAGACAATGGCCGAGCACCCCGAGTACTTTGACCCCCGTCAGTATCTCACTCCCGCTCGCAACAACATGGAGAAGCTCTACAAGCACAAAATCGAAAACGTACTTGGCTCAGCCGGCAAGGCATAATCCTGCCGCGAAGAGCATCTGAAAAATATCATCCTAAAGTCCTCAGCCCTCAATTTGTTTAGGGGCTGAGGGCTTTTCAGATACTGAATGATTATCTATAATAGTTGTACCGGATATGCTTGTTTTTAATCGCTCATCCATATCATCCATATTGCTGAATGGGCAGAAGCCTCTATTCAGAATTTTTATATTCTATATCGTCTCGTTTCTGTTTCTTCTCTTTTGCAGTCGCACGACAAGTTTTTTATGTGACGATCCCGGTGCCGATACTATTATATATAGGTTTGCCGCCTCGGGTTGGCTTGATGGCGTTATACCATATCAAGATTTTTTTGATAATAAGGGCCCATATTTTTATCTTCTGTATGTGTTGGGGATGTTTATCCATAAGGGGACATTTGGATTATTCTTAATCCAGACGCTCGTTATGGTTGCTACTTTAGAGTGCTTGTGGCGCATCTCAGTTCTCATGGCTCCTAATCGCGTAAGCGTTGTCTTAGCAGCCTTGATGGCGTATTTATGGTTCTGCTTTATTTTTTTTGATGGAGGAGGATTGACCGAGGATATGTCAGCTCCTTTCATAGCGCTGCCGCTTCTGCTCTATTTTAAAGATTTGTTAGAGAATAGGCATCATCCGGTGTCGTATGCCCTAATTTATGGTTTGTGTTTTGGTGTGCTTGTTCTCGTTAGATTGAACAATGCTTTGATAAATGCCGGTTTGATATTTTGGCTATGCTGCGTGATGTTGCGCGACGGCAACTATAGTCAGTTGCTAAAAAATGCCTGCGCGTTTCTTGTAGGTTTTAGCATAGCCGTAATCCCTATGGTGTATTATTTTTGGTCGAATAATGCGCTTGATGACCTGATATACTCCACCTACATATTCAACTATAAATATGCGCAACTTTGGGCCGGTATTGGCGGTAAATCAACAATGTCGATTGTGCTATCTGATTTGATGCTATTATTCCCTTTAATATTAGGCTCAATCTTTGCCTTCTATTATTGTAAGACCAACAAGAAGCAATGCATTTATCCGGGGTTGGCCATTTCAGCGGCATTGATTGTCTATTCCTTTATTCGGACAGCTAATTATCCGCACTACTTTATGATAGAAGTGCCGTTGCTTTTCGTTTTTTCTCTGTTTGTGTTTGATAGCAACCGATTAAAAAAGGCAATCTGGTGGATTCTAATTGGTTCCGCCTCGATAATTTATTTAGTCCCCTTGACACTAAAAGAGAATGTTGCCTCTATTGTAAAATGCAGAGCAACAAAAGCGATTAACATATCTGAGATGGTTAAAACCTATGTTCCGGCAGAGGAAATGACTGATATTTACACTATTGGACTGTTTACTGAAAATGCGGCCTTTGAAAAACTTGGAGTTAGGCCGGCATGCAAACATCCATTTAATGCGCTGACATATTCAAAGATAGATGAAAGAATTGCCGCTGATATAGCTGAAGACATGACCCCCGGCCGACATAAATGGGCGATTGCTCCGGCTGGGAAGAATCAATATGACTATTTATTTGAAAACTATGAACCGTTAGACACGGTTGAAAA
>JAFLRW010000114.1 GCA_022511285.1 Duncaniella sp. | reverse complement strand
TAAAAGCCACCGGCAGGCGGCGCACCTGTGCAAAATCGGCATCAAAGGCGCAGATGATGATATTGTCATAAAATATAGCCATAAAGGCTATCAGAACGGCTGTGAACACTCCAAACATCCATAAATCGGTCCGAGAAATGGTGAGGATGTTGCCGAACAGGAAAGAGTTTAGCTCGGGGACATAGCCCGGGGTGAGGAAAATAAAGATGGTGCCGATGGCCATACCGATGGCCCAGATTACGGCTATGGCGGAGTCTTCACGCACCCTATTGCGCGCAGACATCCATTGCACTCCGAGCGATGACCCTACGGCAAAGAGTGCGGCCATTGCCACCGGACTGACTCCGAGCCAATAGCCCAGCCCTAAGCCTCCGAAGCAGGCATGAGTAATTCCGCCCGAGATGGCTACAAGTCTGCGCGACACGATATAGGTGCCTATGATTGCCGAGGCTATGCTGAGCAGCGTCACCCCGATGAGGGCATTGATGAAAAATCCGTAGCTGAATATCATAGATTTGTCTTGTCAGAATCTTCGCAGAGCATTATCCATTCGTCTCTAAGGAGGGTGGGAAGAGCAATGCGCCGGCGGGTGAGAGATGCTCCCCAGGGGAATATGTCGGAGGGGATGAGGGTGTAGAGCACGGAGCGAAACTCCTCAATCTCTTCGGGAGTATACGAGTCGGGCTCGCGTCCGGCATAGCGGTCAAGCTCTTCATCGTCAAAATAGTCGGGCGCGGCCACGGCGGCAGCCTGACGTTCACACACAGTGTGGCGTCCGCAGCACTCTTCGGGCTCGTCAGCGGGTCGCACTTCAGCCTCCGAGCCATCGGGGCCGGGGTTGTGAGTGAGCCATAGGATGACGCCGGCGGCTATTGTGACGGCGAGTATGATGAGCGCTCCGGTCATTGCGGTGCCTCCTCTGCCTCATAAGGCTCGATGACAAATCCCGCGTCGCGCAGGTCGTCCCAAAAAGCGGGATAAGATTTACTCACCACATCCGCATCTTTGATAACTATTCCGGGAAGATATATCGCCACCGGGGCAAGACACAGAGCCATACGATGATCGCCATGCGTGTCGAACACCGGCAGCTCCGTCACCGGTGCGCGGCCGCCATTCCACTCCATCACGCCGGGTGCGGGGATAGATATACAGGTCCCTATCTTCTGCAACTCGCTGCGCAAGGCCTCGATGCGGTCGGTCTCCTTTATGGATAGAGTCTGCAACCCCGTGAGGCGGAAAGGGGTGCCGAGCATAGAGCAGGTCACAGCGATGCATTGTGCCAAATCGGGACACTCCGTGCAGTCAAGCGACATCCTGGCATCCGGGTCAGGATTGGCGGTGAGTTCCGGCACTCCTTCATCTCCACAGGGAGTAGTATCCACTCCAAGGCGCCTGAAAATGTGGGCCAGGACGCTATCGCCTTGCACAGAGCCTTCCGTGGCGAGATTGTCGATAGTCACTACTCCCGCAGAGAGCGATTCAATCTCATACCAGGGGGCTGCGGCACTCCAGTCGGCCTCGATAGCCCCCACAGCTTTGCTGTAAGGTTTTGGGGACACCGCTATGCAATCCGGCCCTGTGAAGCCACAATCAGCTCCACATTCGGTCATCATAGCGAGTGTCATACGGATGTAAGGGAGCGAAACAGGGTCGCCGGTCAGAGCGAGTTCAAGGCCCTGTTCCATCAGCGGAGCCACCATTAGCAGGGCAGATATGTATTGTGAACTGATGGTGGCGTCAATGCTCAGTTTGCCTCCCGGGAGGCTCTTGCCGTGAATGAGCAGTGGCGGATATCCCGCCTCACCGGCATATTCAATGTCAGCGCCAAGGGTGCGCAACGCATCAACGAGAGGCCCTATGGGACGACAGCGCATACGCTCCGAGCCGTCAAGCTTCACGGCAGCGCCCGGCTGAATAGCATAATAAGCTGTGAGAAAACGCATTGCCGTGCCTGATGCACCAACGTTTATCTCCGAGGCATTGCTGCGTAAGGCTGCGAGCAGTGCGGCCGTGTCGTCACACTCGGCCATCGGCTCCGGGCAGGACGCTCCCGGAGTGAGCGCCGCAATAATTGCAGCGCGCGCACTCATACTTTTTGACAACGGAAGGCACAGTCGGGCCTCCAAGAAATCTTCAGGAGGAAAGATGCGTATATCCATATCTGTCAGCGTGCCGGGGCGATATCGGTGACTACTGTGTTCGAGCTGCCACGCCAAGGAAGCGTGCCGTAATATTTTTTTACCGTCACCACCACGGATCGCCCGGACCCTTGATAGGACTGGAGGACGTGACCCATAGAGTCATTTGGCAGAGAGAGTGTGATGTCGCGCTGCAGGGTGTGGGATGAGTCGGCAATCTTACTCTCTGAAATCATATCAGCCTCAAAGGTGCGGAAGAATAGTCCGCGCTTTTCAACGGTGATGACATAACCGCGAATCTTGCTGTCGGTGACGTAAGGAATATAGTATCTGACATAAAATGCCCCGGCAAGGATGGCCATAAGAACGGTGACCACCCATATCCACCGGGCTCTGCGCCTCCGAGGCTTGGGGGCGGGAACAGGCTGCGGAGCCGGTGTGGGAGCCGGTTCAAACACAAACTGCTGCGAGGATGGTTCGGCGGGAGGCTGTGGCGCCGAGGGGGGAGTCGGCTCCACGGATTGCGACTCGGCAGCCGGCTCGTTGAAGTCGTGGAGGAAATAATCCTCGCTGTCATCTATCAGTTTCATACCTTTTCAAGTTTTTTCTTGGAGAGAGCTATCCACCCGAAGGTGAAAAGTCCGAGCAGAATGAGGAAGAGAGTCTGAGTGCCCATCAGCATATTGGCAAATGCCGCTGAATAGGCGTAGTCCAGTCCGGGAATACCGGCGGCATAGATGCCAAGTCCGAATATCAGAGCCCATTGATACGGGCCGATGCCGCCATTGGAGGGAACTGCCATCGAGATGCTCGTGAGCACAAAGCAAAGCATCAGCGCCTGAGCTCCATAGTGGTCTATCACGCGCTCGGTGAGCGGGAACGACTGGAAGGCACACCACATAGCCAAAATATATGAGGTCCAAACTCCTACAGTGTAGAGCAGCCAACGGCCCTTGCCGGGCATTGTGGCAATGACGGCAAAGCCCTTCCAGAGGCCGGTGGCAATCTGTCTGATTCTGCTTACAATTTTGTTGTCAGGATGGCTGACAAACACCCACACAACCACTCCGAGACAGAGAGCCAGACCGCCCCAAAGCAGCGGCGACGATGCGATGGCAACGAGCGAATCGGCACGGCTGCCATCCTGATTGAGATATGAGAGCAATCCGCTTCCGGCAAAGGTAAATGTGGCAAGCGTGATGAGGGCCACACAGACGGTGTCGGCCAGACGGTCGGCCACCATTGAGCCAAACACTTCGGCAAACGGTGCGCGGCGGCGCTGAGCCACAAACCCACATCTCCACACCTCACCGAGGCGCGGCAGCACGAGATTGACCGAATAGGTGCCGAACACACTTAAGGTCAGCTCCCACAGCGAAGCCCGAATGCCTAAAGCTTTCAACTGAATGCGCCACCTGGCCGCCCGTGAAAGCATTGCGCAAACACAGAATGCAAGATTGCCCCACATCCAACGGAAGTCGCACTCGGCTCTCATCGTAGCCCACATCTCGCGCAAATCCATGCCCTTGAACAGGAGCCAGCAAAGCCCTATGGTGATTATCAGCGGAACAATATACTTTAACAGTACAGAGATGGTGTTTTTAACGGAAAAACTCATAGTCTATCGGATTATATTTTGACGAATACCGCCCCCGGGGCTTGTTCCGAGTCCGTTGTTGCGGGTTGCATTCCGCATAAACGGATCGTCAAAGAATTCATCTTCCTCTTCGTCGTCGGTAGAGTCGGTGCGGTCTGAATCTTTGAGTTTCGGACGATTTTTCTTGATTTCAAGCGGTTTTTGTTGGTCGATTGGCAGCTCATAGATATCCCACTCGTTCTCCACATCCCAATTTTTCTTGAGATTAATCTTTCGCGGATAGTAATATACCTCCTCCGGCTGAATTGAATCGGCGATGGAGCCTGTGGTCCATAGCCCGTCGCCATTGGCGTCAATAAACAGGCGGACATAATATGTGCCGGGGTTGATATATTCGAGCAGTGCATTGGAGCCACGCACCGGAGCGCTCATCACCGTATTGTCAGACGATAGCAACTCCACCACTGCGGCTCGACCATTGATGCCGTGTAGATTGAAAGAGAGGGTGGAGTAGTCGGCTCTCGATTTGGTGGTAATCTCCTGCTGAATACGGGCGTTGTGGAGCCCATAGACGTCAGTCACCGCCGCAGAATCAATAGTGATGCGATACTTCGTAGCCTCCTCCCAGTCGTAAGGCGCCGTGTAGACCATCGGGCGAAGGGGTTGTGGCCGCGAAAGGCGTGGGGCCGCTACGGGATACCACACCGAGTCGACCATCATCTCCATCTTCACAGCCGTGGAGTCAATAGAGGCTATGGGCGTGGCGCTCTTGAATATCATCGGGCGATTAAGATCTTGTTGGGCCGACGACGAGAGTTTGAAGTCGAGAAACTTCTTTTCCGGAGCGGGTGGCTTCTGCCATTCGATGGTGTCTTCCCCCTCCTCGATGCGGCGCTTGTTGCGCTCGTGGATATCTTGATTGCGACGCGCTATCTCCTCCATCTGACGGGCAAGGCGCTCCGCTTCCTTCTTTTCAGCCTCCAAGCGCCGCTTCTTGGTGTTTACACCGCGAAGATTGAAACGGAGAGTGTCGGTGGTCAATGAAAGCCCTCCGGTGGTGTCGGTGCGCATATATTGAGCCTCAATGGTGAGGGAATCCAGGTCTGAGAGGGTTGAATCGGTAATCCAGTAGGTCAACGTGTCAAGCGTGGCCGAAGCGTCGAGTGCGGCCCAAAGCGAGATATCGTCGCCGGAGCGGTGGGTATTGACAAGCCTCATCCGAGGGAGAGAGTCTGCTCGTGTGCCAAACTCCATAGTCAGTTTGTTAAGCCCGTCGCGCTTATGGTCACGCAGATATTGCGATGCATAGCCCTCGTTGAACCACGTGAGCAACACATCGTCGGGCAGGAAGCGAGTGGCACCGCGAGTCACCAATGAGTCTCTAAGCCCTGAAGCGCTCTCAAGAGTGTCTACCACGGTTGTCGGCACCGCAGTGGGCGAAATAGTGACATCATAAAACGCCACATCCTCCGAACGGTCCCAATGATAATCGCGGTTCTGGTCTTTGACCGCAAAAATGCGATAGGTGCCTTCCTTAAGATTGCGCAGCGTGAACTGCCCCAACTGGTTAGTCTTGGTAATACGCTCAAACGGGAGCGTGGTGATGGCTGTGTCTGAAAGATTGGAGTAGACCCCTACAAGCATTCCCTGGGCCGGTTCAAGATTGCGTGCCTCAAAGACCATGCCTGAAATGCGGAGAGTGTCGATAGTATCGCCGGTGGCGAAATCGAGAGCCAATCCGTCAAGGATGTTCCCTTCGTTGAGGTCTTTGATGGCATCGGCAAAATCGACCGTATAAGTAGTGTTTGGAATCAGCGAATCGCGCAGTTCAATAGTGATGCGACGTCCATTGCTCGAAATGGCGGGAGTGGTCCGCTGGGCCGGCGACACCACAATCTTATTCATTGCGTCGTCGAGCGCTATGTTTTCGTCAAACTCCACTGTGATGCGTGAGCCGGTGACTCGCAGCTGGCCCATCCTCGGATTGGAGCGCACATACACGGGAGGAGTTTCATCCTTAGGTCCTCCCTCCGGCCTCCCCATATTGGCACACGCCGCAAGCAGAGCCGCCACAACGACAGCCACCAACATATGTAGAGATTTAACTTGTGATAAGTCCATACACAGAATTTCTCAATCTGCAAAATTAGCAAAAAGAAATGAGATATAAAAACTCTCTTCTCAGGGCAATTTGGCAGATATTGCGCGATGTGAGTGAATCGGGGCAGATTCCGGAGATTAGTCTACACAGTAAGCGTCGAAGGGGTCATAGTCGTCATCATTATCGTAGCCGGGGCGGCCGAAGGCTCCATCCCAG
>JAFLRW010000113.1 GCA_022511285.1 Duncaniella sp. | reverse complement strand
TGTAGAACCATGAGGAGCCGTCGGGGCCCTCCATATAGTCATAGTTGGGGAGATTTTCAAACGAGAGGTTGGGGTTGGCGCCCTTTTTGAGCGAGGGATGAGCAAAGAGGGGTGTGGCGGATGCGACACTGAAGGGGGTCTGACCGCGGAACTGACGCCCGTGGCGTTCGGCTGCGAGCTGACGTCCGAGGTGGCTGTCGGGGTTGACGATGGCACTCGCTGAGGCTTCGGCACTGAAAAGGCCAATCATCATAGCCATCAATATCACTAATGGCTTAATGGCGAAGTGTGGATGATTCATTTTGATTTGTTTTATGGTGTTTTTCAATGATTTCACAAATTTAGGATAATAATTCATCACTTGCAATAGATGGTCGGATTATTTAGCAAAATTTAGGTGGGGGATGGAGCCGGGGGAAAGAAAAAGGAGCAACGCCGCCCGGGCGTTGCTCCTTGATTAGAGAGATAGTATCTCAGATATTATTTTTTGATAACTACCTTGGTGGCGTTGCCATCGACTACCTTGATGTAGACACCGGCAGCGGGGTTGACAACTTCTACACCCTGGAGGTTGAAGTAGCGAGCGTTGGCGTCGGCAGCTTCAATCTCTGTGAGGGCAGAATCGGGATCATCGGGCTGGTCGGGATCTTCGATGCCAGAGTTGGGATCGTAGTCGAAGTTGAAGCCGTAGAAGCCGAGCTTAGAACCTGCGCAGTAAACCATGTACTCAGAGCCGGCCTTCACGTCGAACTCGTATGTGCCATAGTATTTCTCAGCAACGGTGATGCCATTGTACTGCTCGAGGGCTGTGCCGTTCTCGGTCACATAGAACTTCTTGTCAGCGTTGACCACAACACCCACCTGGATGGTACCGTCAAACTTAGGCTTGATGATGTATGTGGTGCCTGAAGTCGTTGTGCCGTTCTGGCCGTTGCCCGAGGTGTAGGCGATGAAGCCGTCGTCAACGAGCTTGAGGTCGAGGACACCAGCATTGAAGGGATCGCCGCCTTCGAAGCCGAATGTAAGGGTGGCAAGGAGAGTTTCGCCGTCCTTCACGTCGACGGTCTCGCCGGCTGCGTGTGTTTCACCCTCAAGGACAGCATAGGTGGCTGTGGGTTCGGGGATAACAACTTCCTCAACAGTGAATGTGGGGAGAGCGATGTTGTTGGAGGTGGCAATCTCTTCGCCGGCCTCGGTGCGGGCAACGAGAGCCACTTTGAGGTTGTATTCACCTACTTCAAGGCCTGAGAGGACTGCGGTGGCCACGCCTTCGGCGATGGTTGCGTCAACTGTGGCGGTGAAGGGGTTGGCGGGAGCGTTGTCGGTGTCGGCGAATACGTCGGTGAAGACGGCCTCATACTTGGCTGATTCGTCGATAGCAGATGTCTGCACGTTGAAGGTGACAGTAGCTTTGTCGCCGTCAACCTCGACAGCGGGCACGCGGATGGCGATAGAGGGGCCGGCCACGAATGAGAGAGCCTTCTCATTTGAGGTTACGAATGCCAATCCATCCTCATCGAGAGCAGAGATTGTGAAGCGGAAGTCGTGGTTACCGTTGGTGAGACCGGTGATGGTGAATGTAGCTACGCCGTCGGCCACGGTAGCCTCGGTGGCAGTGTTCTCTGACCAGTCAGTCTCAGCGGCAGCATCGGAGAAGAACTCGGTGATGTTGGCCTTCCAAGCGGCAACTTCGTCGGGGTTGAAGCCTGTAGCCTCGATTTCAACGCTGACAGTAGCGGCGTCGGCCTCGAGAGTATAGGTAACATTAGCTATAGAGAGCTCGGGCTGGAACTCGCCGGTCTTGACGCCAAGGCCTGCAAAGTCGTAAGCATCATCCCAGAACTGGAGTTCGCCCTTATCGTTATAGTAGCCGTAGGCGATACCGGAGTTTTCGGGGAAGGTGATGGTGCCGTCGGCAGCGTTGAAGGTAGCAACGATGCCATAGGGCTGGAGTGAGAGCTCTGCGATCTCATCAGTTGCAGTTTCGTTGACATAGGGCACCTGAGTGAGCGAGTTGATGGCCTCAACTATCGTAGCGGTCTTGAAGACGATTGTGGTCTCGTCGTCCTGGATTTCACCTACGATGTCATATCTGTCGACAGTGTCGCTGAAGGTAACGACTTTGCCGTTGCGGGTGACGCGATATTTGCCGGTGAACTCGTTGAGAGAGTAAGAGCCCTGATAGTGGCCATTGAGAGGAATTTCCCAGAAGCCTTCGATAGATACGGGATCTGTAACCTCACCTGCGGGTTTCTCGGGGAGTCCATCAATGGTGAAGTCGAGGGTAACCACTGTGTTGTAGTAAAGAGTGTTGAAGAACCACTCATAGCCGGGAACGGGAGAGTCCTCGCCCCAAGTTTCGCCCCATGGGTCAACATAAAGGACGGTCTTGCCATCTTCGGTGTAGGCGTTGGCTGTAACGCTGAGGCTCTTCTCGTTGAAATTACCGTAGTAATATGTGTAAACGTCATCCTCATAGTAGTCGTCAACGTAAGCCACCTGGTTCTCGGCCACAGCCTTGCCGGTAGTGGTGTCGATGGTGAAGGTGATCGGGTTGAGTTCTGCAAAGTTGAAGATGGTGAGTTTCTGAGTGTCAGCGTCGTAAGAAGCGGTCACTACAAAATCCTCGGGATCATTCAGGTTAGGCTCTTCACCCATACCCATATTCTGATCGAGCTGTGAGGTCATGTTGCCGGTGATGTCGCCTTCGGTGGGCTGATCGGGATCGGGCTCGGGCTCTTCGCCGCCAATCACATCTTCATAGTCGTAGTTGAAGCCGTAGAAGCCGAGCTTCGAGCCGTCGCAGTAAACCGTGTAGGTCTTGCCGCCGGTTACGTCAAACTCAGAGTATCCGCCGGTCACTTTTGACGATACGGTCATGCCGTCGTATTCGGGGAGAGCAACTCCGTCTTCAAGAACGAAGAATTTCTTGTCGGCATTGAGTACATAGCCTACACCAACCTTACCGTTATATTTGGGCTTGATGATGTATGTGGTGCCTGAAGTCGGTTTGCCGTTCTCGCCGTTGCCTTCGGTGTAGGCAACGAAGCCTTTGTCTTTAAGGGCTGAATTTGCTTTACCGCCAGAGAAATCAGCGCCGCCCTCGAAGCCAAACTGGAGAGTAGCCACAACCTCGTCGCCGTCCTTAACGTCAACAACGTCGCCGGCGGTGTGAGTCTCGTTGGTCTGCACGGCATAAGTGGCAGAGCCGCTCACGATTTCGGGTTCTTCGGGGGTCTCGTCTTCGGGATAGCCGTCGACCTTAACATTGGTGTAGCGAGCTACGATGGGAGCAACGGTTGAGCCATAAGTGTAGGCTACGAGAGTGAAGTCGGGGATGATGATGTGGCCATCTTCGGTGACTTTCCAAACCACATCGGTGTTGTTGGTCTGAACGCCGTTCCAGTTGCCTTCAGCATCGGCGAGACCGACGTTGATACTCGTATAGTCATCATAATTCATGACGAACCCGACGTTGTTATTCCTGAGGGTGATGGTTCCGGCATCCTGATTGTAGGTAAAGTAGGGGCTAAAATTGTTCTTCAGGAAGTTGACAAGGCTCATATCGGAATCGATTTTGAGCGTTCCGTTTTCGAAGAACTCAGATTTAAAAGCCTCATAGCCGGGTTCAAAAGTGAGAGTAGAGGTAAACTCGTGGTCGCCGACGAGAGTTTCGAATGCGGGATAGTTGCCCTTTTCGCCCTCTTCGGGATCATCGCCCTCATCGGGGTCAGAAGCCTTGAGATAGAAGCCTGAGTAGAGGTCTTCCGGCGCATATTCTTCATCGGCAGTAATGAACCAGCCAAAGCCGCAGTTATCGGCGGGGTCAAAACCGGTCTCAGCGTTGAAAGGAATGGTGTACTGCTCCTGAGGCTCGGTGATGGTGCCGCTGTAAACGAAAGAAGCAACCCAGATGTGCTTGCCTTCAATCTGACCGGCATAGAAGCTCTTAAAGACAGCATTGTTTTCGCCACTCATAGTGAATGGGATTGTGACGCCGTTGAAGAGGTTGGTGCCCTCTACCTCCTGGAGGTAGTAGTTAGTGCCGTCGGAAGTCACTTCAACCTTAATCTCAGAAGCCTCACCACGCTTGCCATTTATATCAGTGGCCTGCACGGTCATATCATAAGTGCCGACAGACTCGATGGCGGGAGCGAGGTCAGAAAGAATCTCAACATCGTTGTCGGCGCCGGTCAGCTTGACAGAGTGAGTTTCAGTTGCATCCGCGAGAGAAGCCTTAAGAGAAACTTCTGCGAGGTAATCGACGGTGGCAGGGAGCTCAAGAGTAGCAACGCCATCAGCGTCGGTGGTGGCAGTAACGCCCTCAACCTCAACAGCGACATTTTCAACGGCTGCATTAGAGGTCTTATTCTTAACGGTGACTTTGAGCGTGAGTTTAGGAAGCTCGATTGTCATCACGTTGTTGGGGTTCATATAAGACCACGAGCCGGGAGAGTTGTATTTCTTTTCGTGAGCAAGAACGGTGCGTGTGCCAAAGGTGATAGTGCGGCCGTCAAGCGCGCCAACTTCATAACCATATTTTGTGCAATCCGCTTTTGAGTAGCCTAACGCTCCGCCCATAGTGCCAAAAACGAGCATGCCGTCACCGAAGTCAAGACCGGTGTTGGATGTATTGATGTTGACAAATTCGGGGTCCTGAGCATCAATATAGATGTAGTGGTTGTGGCCGGCATCATGGATAGCCGACTGTCCGGCATAGGCATTTACGAGACGATACACACCGGGAGTGTTGGTCTTTTCCTGAATCTCAACAGCGTCTTTGGTGTTAGTAAAGCCGTTGTAATAACCGTTTACGAGTTTGTCGTCATAAGGAATTGTGCCGATGGTAGTGTAGGCGTCATCCTCGTTGAGAGTCACGAAAACAACATCCTGAGCTTTCTTTACGAGCTGATTTGCAGCATTATAGCCGTAAGCCATCACAGTATAGTAGCCCGACTCTTCCATCTCAGCTTCGGGAGAGAGAGAGTATGTGCCGGCAGCTGTTTGATCACCCAACATGGTGATAAGGGATTCATAGCCTTCAAAATAGTCTGCTGCAGACAAATCACCTGGTGACATGTAGGTGTAGATAGTGGTAATATCCTCACCCTTTGTGATGGTGTATTGGAAATTATTGTCGGCAGTACACTCCTTGGCGAAAGCCACCTTCAGAGCATAGTCGCCGTCGGGACGCTCGAGAGTAATAGCATTGCCCGCCCAATAGTATCCTAAAAGGGATGAAGTGCTCGTGCTACTCAACGCAGCTATTGCAAGCGCTGCATTCGGGTTATCGAACACGATTGATTTTGTTGCCTCATCATATGTTGCAGTAACTTCTTCCTGCACTGATGTTCCAATCATTGGCCACTGGGCAACGTAACCACTTGAAGTCTGACCAAGGATTTCAAGGTTGAAAGTCAGTTTGCCGGTTGCTTCATCATAGTCAGCGTAAAGATCAGCGCCGGAATTATTGTCGGGGAGCACGACTTCGAATTGGTCATATAGATCCACCCAAGTAAAAGTTGCTGTGCCACTGTGCAGACCGGAATTGTTTGACAACATACCTGTGTATTCACAATCCCAATCGCCCTCAATGGTCTCCTTTGCAACTGCTTTTGCCGGAGCTTTACGAGGCGTCACTGATTTAAACTCGGCAGGCTTAGCCGGCGCTGCGGCACTGACCAAGTCGCCTTTCTTGAACTGTTGTAGCTCACCTAAGGCAAGCTGCTTGTGTGTGGCAATGTTCTTATTACCAACAGCCAGAGTCTGAGCCTCAACCACAGAGGGAGATTCAGCCTTAGGCGTGGTAATATCTGCCACCGAGCGACCTGCGATGGCTATACCGGCCACGCAGAGCACTGCAAGCAAGATACTGTAAAACTTTTTCATATAGTTATAGGTTAAAAAAGGTAAAAAGTCGTTGCAAATTTAATTATATATTTGGACTAAAGCAAATAATTTAATTATTTTTTGCTTTTAACTTCCAAAAATTAATTGCAATCAGCCATACAATAGCCTAAAATAAGGGTAGGGGGGAACCGAGGGGGTAGGAAATGAAAAGTCCCCGTGCGGGGGCACGGGGA
>JAFLRW010000112.1 GCA_022511285.1 Duncaniella sp. | reverse complement strand
CTTATTTGACACATGCAAAGGATAAAGATACTGCCATCGCGAATTTCATAAAAAATCAAAAGTTGAAATGCAGTACAACAGGTTTTTTGACGGGTCTTGGTGGACTTATAACATTGCCGGTGGCATTGCCGGCAGACTTGTTGAGTTCTGTATATATGGAAGTACGTATGATTGCCGGTATTGCAATGATACGAGGTTACAATGTTAAGGATGATTCGGTTAAGACGGCTGTGTATATGTGTCTTATCGGCAATGCTGTCAGCGATGTTGTTAAGCAGGTAGGCATAAAAATGGCGCAACAGATAACAATTAAGAAATTGCTGCCAAAAATAACCAGACCTATGTTGGTAAAGATAAACCGCGCAGTCGGTTTCCGGCTTATAACAAAAGGCGGCAGCAAAGGACTGATTAATTTGGAAAAGGCAATTCCTGTTTTGGGTGGGATCGTTGGAGGCGTATGGAACTGGACCGAAGTTGACCTCTGTGCCAAATATGCGAAAAAAATGTTTGATGAAAATGAGAGCTAAAGCAAAATAAATGGCATCGAAATGAAAATGAAGTCTTACCTTTCCGGCGACCATCCCTGCATAGAAAATCAAATACAGTAAAAAATTAAGCAGCTCACCATAACCGGTGGGCTGTTTTGTAGGACTATATTGTGGATAGATAGAAAACGAGCTGCGAAAAAAGATTGCTTTTTGAGTAAAAATCGTTAATTTTGCCATCTCTAATACCAATGTCCCCTAAATATGACACCACATACACTTGCGGTTACTCCTGCGAGAATTGAAAACGACCGCCGTATTCTTGAACTATTGGCGCAGCGCTTCCCCACAATAAGCGCTGCGAGCACGGAGATTATAAATCTTGAAGCTATCCAGAATCTCCCTAAGGGGACGGAGCATTTTGTGGCCGACCTGCACGGGGAGCACGAGGCGTTTCGCCATCTGCTGAAAAATGCGTCGGGCAATATCAAGCGCAAAGTGACTGAGCTGTTCGGGGCTACGATGCGTGAGAGTGAGATTCGCAATCTGTGTGCCCTTATCTATTATCCGGCGGAGAAATTGCAGCTCATCAAGTCGACCGAGGAGGAGCTGGATGATTTCTACTCCACGGCTCTGCATCAGTTGGTCAAGGTGTGTCAGACGGTGTCGTCGAAATACACCCGCTCTAAGGTGCGCAAGGCCTTGCCGCGGGAGTTTGCCTACATCATAGAGGAGTTGCTCCACGAGAGCGCCGCCGACTATGACAAGGTGGCCTACTTCAACCGCATCATTGAGACCATCATCTCCACCGGCCAGGCTGAGGCGTTTATCATAGCGCTCTGCAATGTGATTCAGAAGCTGTCAATCGATCAGCTGCATATCCTTGGCGATATATTTGACCGCGGTCCCGGGGCGCATATAATAATGGAGACGCTGCGCGACTATGGCACGTGGGATATCCAGTGGGGCAATCACGATGTGTTGTGGATGGGGGCGGCAGCGGGCAATGACTGCTGCATAGCCAATGTCATACGAATGTCGCTGCGCTATTCCAATCTCACCACGCTCGAGGAGGGATATGGCATCAATCTCCTCCCGTTGGCCACTTTTGCTATGGAGACGTATGCCGACGATGAGTGTGAGCTCTTCATCCCCACTGTGCTCCAGGCTGAAAACGCCCACACCGAGAAGACCCTGCGCCTGATGGCCAAGATGCATAAGGCCATCACTGTGATACAGTTTAAGCTCGAGGGGGCTATGATAGAGGCGCATCCCGACTGGAAGATGGATGACCGCCGTCTGCTCCACCGAATGGACCTCGCGGCCGGCACTGTGGAGATTGACGGCAAGACGTATCAGCTCTCCGACACCAATTTCCCCACAATAAATCCCGACTCGCCATACGAGCTGACCCACGAGGAGCGCCATCTGTTGAAGAAGCTCCACCACTCGTTTGCCGTCAGCTCCGTGTTGCAGCGCCACGTCGACTCGCTTTTCTCCCACGGGTGTATGTATGGCGTTTATAATTCCAATCTCCTCTTCCACGCTTCGATGCCGCTCAATGCCGACGGGATGTTGCGCGAAGTCAACATCAACGGCGCATATTATAAAGGGCGCCGCCTGATGACACAGATTGGGCTGACGCTGCGCTCGGCTTTCAACGACGACACTCCCGCCCCTGACAAGGCTTTTGCACGCGACTATTTCTGGTATCTGTGGTGTGGAGCTGACTCTCCGCTCTTTGACAAGGATAAGATGACCACCTTCGAGCGATATTTTATCACTGACCCCGAAGCACACCACGAGGAGAAGGGATGGTATTACAAGCTGCGCGACGATGAGAGGGTGATAGATATGATTCTCGATGAATTTGGCGTGGAGGGCACTCAGCGCCACATAATTAACGGCCACGTGCCTGTGCGCACCGGCAAGGGTGAGAGCCCTCTGAGGGCCGGAGGCAAGCTGATGGTGATTGACGGCGGTTTTGCCAAGGCTTACCATAAGACCACCGGCATAGCCGGCTATACCCTCATCTACCATTCAAGCAACTTTGAGCTCGTTGAGCATCAGCCGTTCACATCGGTGGAGGAGGCTGTCAATAATGGCACAGACATTGTGCGCACTACCAAGATGGTGGAGCAGACGGCACGCCGCGTGCGTGTGTGTGACACAGATAAGGGGCGTGAGCTACAAAGCCAGATTGATGAGCTCACGGAACTGCTCTATGCTTTCCGTCACGGAATCATAAAGGAGAAAAGACTGTAAGCCTCGCGCCGCCCGGCATTCAGACGGTCGGGGTAGTGAGCGTCGGAGTTGACAGCCATCGGAATGCCGGCAGATGCGAGCCGCCTCACAGTGTCGGGCGAGGGGAAAAGCCTTGGCTTATGTGACTCAACCTCCTCGGCTGTGACTCCGGGATAGGGGAGCCACGATTTGGTGTTGATTTCCACCACTATATCTTTGCCTTGCAGTGCGTCAATGACATTGTCGATATGTCGCCGATACCACGCCTGCTCCTCTATGCCGGACATAAATGCCGAGGCGTTGGCGCCAATCTTGTCAAAGTGGCCTATGATGTCAAAGCCTCCGGCTTCAATCATCTCCAATGTGCGGGCATAGAAGGTGTCGACAACGTAGCGTATGTCGTCGTCAAACTGCTCGTGCATCTTGCGGATGAAGCTTGCGGGACGCCCGTCGACATCTGTTTCAATCCCTGACTTGTCAGGAATAAAATGGACGGAGCTAATGCGGTAGTCGAGCGGAAGCGCTGAAAAATATGGATGAGATGCGCCCCAAGAGGGTCCGAGATAGTCAATCTCCATTGATAGCCAAAGGGCAATCCGCCCGCTGTAGAGCGAGCGCAGGCGAAGAAACTCGGCGATGTAATTGTCCACACTGTCTGCCCGCATGTTACACGTGGAGTGGACTGCCGGCGGGATGGGGGAGTGGGGTGAGAATCCGTAATGTTCAAATCCCTCAGCCACAGCCTGCGCGGCCATAGAGGCCATATCGGCCCGACCGTCGCAGAACTGTGTGTGGGAGTGAAGATTATAGCGAGTGGTGGATGCTATTATGTCGCGAACAGTGCTCATTTAGCAGCCACGGGCGGGTTGCCTATGTTTTGACGCATATTGGTGTCCGCCTCCATGTTTTTCATACGGTAATAGTCCATGATTCCGAGGTTGCCCGAGAGGAATGCCTGAGCCATCGCCTTGGGGAGTTCGGCCTCAGCCTCAATCACCTTGGCACGCGCCTCCTGAGCCTTTGCGCGCATTTCCTGCTCGAGAGCGATGGCCATAGCGCGGCGTTCCTCTGCCTTGGCTTGGGCGATGTTTTTATCGGCCTGAGCCTGGTCAATCTGGAGCGCGGCGCCGATGTTTTTGCCTATGTCGATGTCGGCAATGTCGATGGATAGAATTTCAAACGCTGTTCCGGAGTCAAGCCCTTTGCGGAGCACGAGTTTCGAGATGTTGTCGGGATTCTCAAGCACCTGTTTATGGCTCTCCGAGGAGCCGATTGACGACACAATACCCTCGCCAACGCGGGCAAGCACAGTGTCCTCACCGGCGCCGCCCACGAGCTGGCGGATGTTGGCGCGCACAGTGACACGGGCTATGGCTATGAGCTGGATGCCGTCCTTGGCCACAGCAGTGACGTGGGGTGTCTCAATCACCTTGGGGTTGACAGACATCTGCACGGCCTGAAACACGTCGCGTCCGGCAAGGTCAATGGCTGTTGCCATCTTGAACCCGAGGTCGATGTTGGCTTTCGACGCCGATACAAGGGCGTGGACCACTTTCTCAACATTTCCTCCGGCCAGGTAGTGAGCCTCAAGGTCGTCGCGGGTCACGTCGTTGAGCCCGGCTTTGTGGGCCTCAATGAGGGCGCGTACAATCACTGATGCGGGCACCTTGCGGATGCGCATCAGAAACAGTTGCATCAGCGAGATGCGCACACCGCTCACCTGTGCCGATATCCACAGGAAAAACGGCACGTAGTAGAAGAATATGCTTAGCGCAACAATTATTGCAATGCCAAGCAGGGTGAAGGTTACTTCCATAACTTAATGAGTTGATGTTTTTATGGTGATAATATGGGATGTCAATCACATTTCGGCTGTAATTACCGCGTTTGATAGTTCAGTGAGAGAGGCGCGGGAGAGTTCAATGGCCTCCTCCAAACGGAGAATTTCGGCTGAGACGGAACGGTCGCCGCGAGCGTATGCCTCCCTAAGTGCAGAGAGCCGTTTTTCATCGGCCTTACTCTTTCGGAGGGCATCTTGATAGTCGTTCATAGCCTGACGGGCTATGTTGGAGCGCAAGTCGCTGAGGCGGCGCACAATTCTTCCGTCGGGTAGGGCAAAGATGAAATCGTCAGCCCTTTTGGCTGAAGTCGGGGTATTGTCGATAGACGCAATGCGTCGCAGCAGTTTGGAGTGGTCGGCGCCGGGCTCAATGGTGGAGGCTATTGAGCTGACGCGAGCGTATGAGGCAAGGTCAGGGGTGTCCACCGGATAGTTTATGCGAAGTTCCTGGGGGATAAACGTGTAGATGGTCACAGAGTCAGTGAGTAGGTTGCGGTCAGTGGCCCACCATCCCGTGCCTGTCTCCTCGTCTATGGCATAAAGATAATCGTTGAATGGAGAGTTGTATGGCATTCCTATGTTAGATGGTTGTAGGAATCCGTCTTCGTCGCGGCGAGAAATGAAGATGTCCAATCCTCCCAAACTCTCTTCGCCGTCGGCAGCGAAATATAGCGTCACGCCATCGCTCATCAGAAATGGCGCCGAGATCCATTGTCCGTTAGTGGAGCCAAACATATGTTCATAGTCAAACATAGGGCGCGGAGTGTCCCAAGTGCCGTCGGCGAGCTTTACCGACTCATAGACTTTGGCATTGCCCTCGGCATCCACTCCGGTCCAAAGCATCTCCTCACCGCTCTCGGTGACAAATGCAGGTGCGGTAATGTCGGTCAGCCGCAAGCGGTCAAGCGTGGCATCATCGACCACATTTGCCACCGTCTGCGCATCGGCAAGGCGGCCGGCACTGCGAGCTATGCGGACGAAATTGAAAAACTTCTCGGCAGGGACATTTATGCTGTCAATAATCTGAATCTTCTCCACGCGGTCAAGCATCGAGGCACCCATGTCGATGCGTGAGCCGAGATACTCCGTCCAGTCAATCGGTTCGTCGCCCGGACGGAAGGTGAAGTCGGTATCCTTAGCGGCCTCTGCTTTTGTGCGCTTGGAGGTGTATTTGTCAAGAAAACTCCTGGCGCTATCAAAGTCGTAGAGATAGAACGCAGCCTCAGCGGCACCGAGATTAGCGGCGTTGTCAGCTTTCTGATAAAAGGTTATAGCCTCCTGATAGCGCCCGGCATCTTTGAGGGCATCGCCAGCTTCGCGCTGTAGGCTACGATTGCGAGGAGCAGCTTTGGCTGCTTCGACAGCGTCGCTCACAGTGTCGGCATAAACCGGCACAGCAGAGAGAGCAGCCAGCAATATTGTGATAAAATTCAGTTTCATTTCCGTTCACTCAATGTTTTGTGCATAGCTGTGGCAGCACGGCGTCCATCGCCCATAGCGAGGATCACAGTGGCTCCACCTCTCACTATATC
>JAFLRW010000111.1 GCA_022511285.1 Duncaniella sp. | reverse complement strand
ATATCCTCCGCCAAGCGAGGAATAAGAGCTCCATTTCACTTGCGAAGGGCGTCCGGATATAGGGGTGTATGACAGTGATACTCCGTCGAGTGTAGGCAGAACGTATATTGCCGTCAACCCGGACTCTGCCGGCGGATTGATATTTATCACCGGAGACGAAGCTCCTGTCCATTGAATCTGTGCGAAGAGCGTTTCTGCGGCAAGCAGTAGCAGTGAGAGTATAAACGTTGATTTCATTTTGCGTTACTTATCCTACAAAGTTACAAACAAAACGGCATTTTTGCAATAATCGTATAAATTAACCCCTTCACGGCTGACATTGATGCTACACGACTATCGAGACATCTTCAGTCCGGGCAGAAGCAGAGGCGAGGTGAAATTTTGAATGGTGATTGTATTTCGGACAACGTGCGGTGGCTGAGACATCTCTACCGGCTACGATTGGAAGCACAGGAGAAGTCTGTTCCACCGCCTCACATGCCGATGCTTTTGCCTTGCGCCTCGCTGCTGCTGCCCGAGCTCTGGCCGAGCGCGCTGCTGCAAGGTCTATCTGCTCTTTGTAATATCTGAATGAGCCTTCGCGCTGAATATTTGCAGGTATGCGCTCTGTTGAAAGGGTCATTGCATAGCGGTTGATGCACTGGATGATGTGGAGTGGCACTTGCTCTACTATCGCATCTTGGAGGATGCGGGCCAAGGCTGTGTTGGAGATTAAAGATAATGTTTTCATTGTGGTTGTATAATTTAGTTCGTTGGCAAAGATACAACCGCACATGGGCAAAATTACTGCCCATCCAAATTAAAAAATGTTAATAGAAGCAATACTTATTCTAACCTCAATTTATTGAAGAAATGCCACACGGCCAATGCGCCTGAAACTGCTACGTTAAGCGAATGTTTGGTGCCAATCTGAGGAATCTCAAGACAGCAGTCGCTGAGGTCAACCACCTGCTGGTCCACACCGTTTACTTCGTGTCCAAGCACCACTGCATAACGTTTGCTCTCCTCGGGGGTAAACTCTTGCAGAGCGATGCTCCCCTTCACCTGTTCAAGACAGCAAATCTTATATCCTTCTGCTTTAAGGGCGTCGATGCACTCGACTGTTGATTCAAAGTAGCGCCACTCCACTGAATCTTCAGCCCCCAGAGCAGTTTTATGAATTTCCGTCGATGGCGGACACGCGGTGATGCCGCAGAGGTCAATTCTTTCGACAGCAAAGGCGTCGCAAGTGCGAAAAATAGAGCCTATGTTATTGAGGCTGCGCACATTGTCAAGCACTATGGTGAGCGGGATCTTCGGTGTGGCCTTATACTCCTCAATTCCTACACGCGCAAGGTCCCAAATAGTTTTCTTTTCCATTGTGGGAATATTGAAAAGGGCTAATCTGATAAAAAAATAAACCCGGTGGAAATTGATATTCCTCCCGGGCTAAACTGTTTCGAGGCGGCGTGTCAGGAACAAGCAGCCAATGTGTTATGCCTCGACGGGCTGCACATTGATAAACTTGCGACCTTCCTTGCCTTCTGTGAACACCACTACGCCGTCAATGAGCGCAAAGAGAGTGTGGTCCTTGCCGAGGCCCACATTGAGGCCGGGGTGATGCACTGTGCCGCGCTGACGCTTGATGATGTTACCTGCTTTGCAGCGCTGTCCGCCGAAAATCTTTACACCGAGTCGTGTGGGGTCGTTTGCTTTCTGACTCACGGCCGTTCTTGGAACTGCCGACACCTTTTTTATGTGCCATTTCTTTTTACTGATTAAGGGGGATTAGGCTACTACTTCTTTGATTAACACTTTGGTGAAGAACTGACGGTGACCGTTCTTGCGGCGATAGCCTTTGCGGCGTTTCTTCTTGAAGACAATCACTTTGTCACCTTTTACGAGGGGTGTGAGAACCTCACACACCACCTTGGCTCCCTCAAGCACGGGAGCGCCCACCTTGACGGTGTCACCCGACTCAGCGAGGAGCACACGGTCAAATTCCACTGTGTCACCTTCTTTGGTTGCTTCGCCGAGATAGTGAACATACAGGAACTTCTCAGGCTCTGCCTTGAACTGCTGTCCCTGAATTTCTACAATTGCGTACATCTGTTAATTTGTTGTATTACAGGTTATTCCATCGGGCGAGATTCATTGCTGAACGCTGCTTATGAGAGCCCGGTGTGGCTAAATCGACTGCAAAGATAGTCAATTTCATCTTTTCCGGCAAGTATTTAAGTTAAAATTTTTCAATCAGAGTGAATTTAAGAATTTTTCCTGTACTTTTGCACTGTAAATGCTGATTACTCATCATTATGCAACAGTCAGAACGCAGCAAATTAAACGAACTCGCCACAGCCGATGTGGGGCGACTGTTGTGGCGTTACAGCCTGCCGGCTATTGTCGGGATGCTTGTAAATGCCTTATATAATATTGTTGACCGTATATTTATCGGACAAGGAGTTGGCCCCGAGGCTATAGCGGGACTCGCCATCACCTTTCCGGTGATGAATCTCTCGGCGGCTCTCGGTGTGCTAATCGGTGCCGGTGGCTCGGCCCGCATCTCGATATTGCTTGGCGCAAAGAATTATGAGGGTGCTTCTCACACGCTTGGGAATGCCCTCGTGGTACTAACCTGCATCATCATTGCCTATCTGAGTTGTTTTGCCATATTCATTGACGACATCCTCACGGCGTTCGGAGCAAGCGATGTCACTCTTCCCTATGCCAGAGATTTTATGCTCTACATACTTCCGGGGATGTTAATGACCAATTTTGCCTTCACCTTTAATAACTTTATGCGTGTCTCGGGATATCCGGTCAAGGCTATGATAACAATGTTCATAGGAGCCGGCATAAATGTAGTGCTCGCGCCTCTGTTCATATTCAAGTTCGGCTGGGGAATTAAGGGGGCGGCTATTGCCACTGATATCGCGATGACAATTTCGGCTATTTTCGTCATGGCTCACTTTCTTAACTCTGACAGCGTGTTGAGATTCAGGCGAAAGATGTCGATGTATCTGCCCAGTGTCAGGGTGATATGGCCCATTATCGCCACCGGAGCCGCACCGAGCCTTGTCAATGCTGCCGCGTGCTTTATCAACGTTAATATCAATAAAAGTCTCTACGCCCACGGTGGAGACATAGCCGTGGGGGCGGCCGGTATTTTCACATCCTATACCTCGCTGATGACTATGGTGGTGATAGGTCTCTGCCAGGGAATGCAACCGATTATTGGATATAACTATGGCGCCGGATTGTTCCATCGGCTGAAACGCACATATTGGCTCACAGTAGGAGCGGCCACTGCCATTGTGGTGACCGGGCAGATTGTTGGTCTGGCTATTCCGGGCTATATTGCTTCAGCGTTCACCACTGATGCCTCGCTCATCAGAGAGACTGTGAGATGTCTCTCTATCTCTATGCTGTGTTTTGGTGTGGTGGGCTTTCAGGTGGTCTCCACCACTCTGTTTCAGTCTCTTGGTCGTGCCGGGGCCTCGGTGTTCCTTTCGCTCTCCCGTCAGGTGATATTCCTCATACCGCTGTTGCTCTATCTCCCCGGGCAATATGGCCTCGACGGCATTTGGGCTTCCTTCCCGCTCTCTGACCTTATGGCCACGGTTGTGACCTCAATTATGGTCGCGATATTGCTGACTAATATCTCAAAATTAGCTATTGACACAGGCCGTTTGCCCGTTTGAAGATATTACTTCTTTAGTGCATCAATAAATTATTAACCAATCCATCATATGTCGCTTTCGCTATACCGTGCACAACATATCACCCTATCCCACTCCGGCCACCGCTCATCCGGAGGGCTTGCTGTGGCCATCGGCGGCATAGCTCTCGCTGTGGTGGTGATGATTATCTCGATGTCGGTGATGGAGGGTTTTCGTCGTGAAATACGCAACAAGATTATGGGCTTTGATGCGCAGCTCACCATCGTCCCGACAGCCTCGGGCGACGATGGGAATATGTGGCTGAAGATGGATTGCCTCGGCGGGATGATTGACAGTCTGCCTGCAGGTGTGACGGCTGAATTGGCCATGCGTCAGCCTGCCATAATGAAGTCGTCGGGCGACTTCACCGGTGTTGTGGTTAAGGGCATCGACCCGGGACATAATTGGGATTTTATCAAGCAAAACCTTGTGGCAGGCGCTGTGCCCGATTTTGCGGCTGATTCAACAGAGTTTCATATCATTTTATCTCGACTTGCTTGCCGCGATCTGGGGGTGACGCTCGGCGACCGTATTGACACCTATTTCCTCGGAAGCAGCTCCTATAGAGCCCGAAGGCTTAAAGTGGTCGGTATATATGACACACATTTCTCTGACTACGACAGGCAAGTGGTCTATGCATCGCTCCCTATGTTGCGTCGTGTGACCGGAGCCCCTGACTCCACATCCCTCCTGATTGAAATAACCGGGATTGAGACTGACGAGATGATTGACGCTCTGGCTGAACAGATTTCCGACACACTCCGGCTCCGCCTTCTCGCACACCCCTCAGCCCCACCCCTCCGTGTGGCTAATATACATGACTCGGCTGCTCTGTATTTCAACTGGCTGTCGCTGCTCGACACTAATGTAACCGTCCTTCTTGCTCTGATGGCTCTGCTGTCGTCGCTCACACTGGTGTCGTCGCTCTTTATACTCGTGCTCCGGAGGGTCAATATGATTGGAGTGTTGAAGGCCCTCGGCGCGTCGAATCGCTTGGTGAGACGCACATTCATATTGATGACAATGCGCATCCTCATCTACGGCCTTCTTGTGGGCAATCTGCTTGCCATCGCACTTATTTCACTCCAACAATACACAGCCATCCTTCCGCTTGACCCCGAGGCATATTACCTTGACCATGTCCCCGTGGCGCTTAATTGGTATGCTATCGCGCTGCTCAATGCTGCCGTGATTCTACTCTCGGCGGTTATTCTGATTCTTCCATCAGCTATTGTTTCGACTATTCCACCATCAAGAGCAATAAATTACGAATAAAAAGACCGCTAATTTTTAGCAATAACGCCTAAAGCTATTGACAATAAGGCGAATTTTCACTATCTTTGCACCCTTGTAACACCACCCTCCTTTAATCGGAGGCTGTTGTTGCATGTCATTAATCGAATCTATCAGAGAAATTAAAAATAATAAATATTTAACCCTTTACTATGAAAAGAGTCTATACATTTGGAGACGGCAAGGCTGAGGGTAATGCGTCGATGCGCAACCTCCTCGGTGGCAAAGGTGCCAATCTCGCCGAAATGAATCTCCTCGGTATGCCAGTGCCTCCCGGCTTCACTATCACAACTGAAGTCTGCACAGAATACACACAGTTTGGTAAGGAAGAGGTCGTAAAGCGCCTCACCAAAGACGTAGAGGCCGCTATTGCCCACGTGGAAGGTCTCACAGGCAAAAAGTTCAACGACCCCTCCAATCCCCTCCTCGTGTCAGTGCGTTCCGGCGCTCGTGCTTCAATGCCCGGTATGATGGACACTGTGCTCAACCTCGGTATGAACGACTCTACCGTGGCTTCGCTCGCCGAAAAGAGCGGAAATCCTCGCTTTGCCTGGGATTCTTATCGCCGTTTCGTTCAGATGTATGGCGATGTGGTGCTCGGTATGAAGCCCAAATCTAAGACCGACATCGACCCCTTCGAGGAGATTATGGACAAGGTAAAAGAGGCCAAAGGCGTGAAACTCGACACCGACCTCAACGTTGACGACCTTAAAGAACTTGTTAAGCTCTTCAAAGCTGCCGTAAAAGACTACACCGGCAAAGACTTCCCCGACAATGCTTGGGAGCAACTCTGGGGCGGTATTTGCGCCGTTTTTGACTCTTGGATGAACGAGCGTGCAATCCTCTATCGCCGCATGAACCAAATCCCCGAGGAATGGGGTACGGCCGTCAATGTTCAAGCGATGGTCTACGGCAATATGGGCGACAACTCTGCAACGGGCGTAGCATTCAGCCGCGATGCTGCAACAGGCGAAAATATCTTCAATGGCGAATACCTTATCAACGCCCAAGGTGAGGACGTAGTGGCAGGTATCCGCACTCCCCAACAAATCACAGTGGAAGGCTCTCGCCGTTGGGCTGCCCTTCAAGGCATCGCCGAGGACGAACGTAAGGAGAAATATCCCTCGCTGGAGGAATCA
>JAFLRW010000110.1:4541-6180 GCA_022511285.1 Duncaniella sp. | reverse complement strand
CTGCGACTGTCTCCGGCACTGTGCTTGACAGCACTACGCTCGAGCCGGTGCCTTACGCCTCAGTGCTCCTACTGGGCTCAGACCGCGGCGCGCTAACAGATGAATTTGGGCATTTTTCTGTGACCACTGCCGTCAAGACCGACTCTATACGGGTAGGCGCAATGGGCTACGAGACACAAACACTCTACCTCCCACCATCAAGCACCGGAAAGAGTATAGTAAATGTCAAACTCCGTCCCATAGGTGTGCAGTTGGACAATGTCACCGCACGGCGAACTCGCGAACATTACTCTAAAAAAGACAATCCAGCCGTAAAATTTATGGAGAGTATCCGAGCATCGGCGACGCTCACTGACCCTCGCCTCACGAAGAGTAATTACAACTATGATAAATATGAGCGCATAAGCTTGGCTATCAACGATTTTCAATCAGCCATCGACACCGCTTCCGGGAAAAACCCGGGGCAGTTCGATTTTGTGCGCGAATATATTGACACATCCGAAATCACCGGCAAGCCTATCCTTAACCTTTCTGTGCGCGAAAAAGTGTCGCAGATACATCATCGGCGTTCACCCGAGGCAGAGAAGGAATATGTCAAAGCCATCCAAAGTGCCGGAATAGACGAATTTATTGACCGAGCAAGCCTACAGCGCCTTTACGAGGATGTGATGAGGGAAATTGATGTGTATCAGAACGACATTACTCTGTTACAGCAACGGTTTGTGAGTCCGCTCTCATCAATAGCCCCTGACTTCTATAAATTCTATCTGTCTGACACTGTCAACGTGGACTCCGTGCGTTGTGTAGAGCTCACATTTGTGCCACGCAATGCAGCCTCAATGGGTTTCACAGGCCGTTTCTATGTGCCGCTTGGCGACTCTACAATGTTTATAAAGCGGATAATAATGCGTGTGCCCCACGACATTAATCTCAATTTTATCACATCGATGCTCGTCACTCAAGACTACACTCGGCTCCCCGATGGCACTCGACTGAAGACCAAGGATGATATGACTCTCGAAGCTCAAATAATGCCGGGAACACCCGGTATATATGCTCGCCGCAAGAGCATCTACGCCGGTCATAACTTCTGTCAACCAGCCGATTCTGCCATCTTCAATCGCGGTCTCGCCCAAATATATGCTCCCGATGCATACGCCAAAGACGATGCCTACTGGGAATCGGCTCGTCTCGGCAAAATCAGCTATGGCGAAAAGAATATGCGCGAGCTGATGAGCGGAATGCGCTCCGTAAAGCTCTACTATTGGGGCGAAAAAATAATACGCATCATAGCCAAAGGATATATCCCCACCGGACGAAATTCTCGCTTTGACATTGGTCCTATCACATCCACCTTCTCGCTCAACAACATTGAGGGTCTTCGCCTTCGCTTGGGTGGAATCACTACTGCCAATCTATCCAAACGCTGGTTTGGCCGTGGATACGTGGCTTACGGATTTAAAGATCACAAATGGAAATATAGCGCCGAGGCTGAATACTCCTTTTTAGATAAAGAATATCACTCCCGTGAATTTCCGGTCCACTCCATACGCCTCACACACCTTTATGATATGAAGATGCTCGGACAGACCTTCACTACAAACAATCAAGACAATATGTTTATGTCATTCAGACGAGG
>JAFLRW010000110.1:0-4531 GCA_022511285.1 Duncaniella sp. | reverse complement strand
AATGATATATCATCGAGTGACAAAGCTTGATTACACTCTTGAGATGGAAAACAATCTCACCATCAAGGCTCGATTGCAATCCGAACGCCAGGAACCCACGCGATGGATGCCATTTGTCGACGGGCGTGGCTCGGCCCTCTCCCACTACACTACGAATAGCCTGAACATTGAATTGAGATATGCTCCGGGCGAGAAAATCTATCAGCTTACCACCGGGCGCCTTCCCATCAACATGGATGCTCCGGTCTTTTCTCTCAGTCACCGTTGGGCACCGAAAGGTGTTGCCGGAAATAAATATGCCCTATCCATCACTGAGGCATCCGTCAGCAAACGGTTTTGGTTTTCAGCCTTCGGATATATTGATGCCATTGCCAAAGGAGGGTATTGCTGGACATCCACACCATATCCCGACCTACTTATTCCCAATGCCAATCTCTCATATTTCAATCAAGCAGAGACATTTGCGCTGATGAATCCAATGGAGTTTATCAACGACTCTTATGCCCAACTTGACCTCACTTATTGGGCCAACGGAGCCTTGCTCAACCTTGTGCCGTATCTCAAGCGGCTCAAACTGCGTGAGGCTTTGATATTTCGCGGCCTGTACGGCCATCTTAGCCATCGCAATCGTCCGTGGAATAACCCCGAGTTGCTAAAATTTCCGGAGATTGCCAATCCTATACTTATGTCGGCCACGCCATACCTTGAGGCCGGTGTGGGCGTGGACAACCTATTCAAGATTCTCAGAGTGGATTATCTCTGGCGTCTCACATATCGCAATACGCCCGGGGCCTGTCGTGGCGGGGTGCGTTTCCTGGTCCACTTCTCATTCTGAACTTATATATTTCGCTTATTGTTATATTTCCAAAAATAAAACGTATCCTCAATGAAAGCAAAGCTGATAGCCTTGATGACAGCACTTATTGTGCCATTTATCGCTGTATCCCAAAGTCCCGTGCGCGGCCAGAAGAGTTTTGGAATCACGACCGGATATGTGACCTCTAACCGTAGCGCATCGGCAGGAATAGAGTTCAGCTACGCATTCTCCCGGCGAGTAGTTATCGACGCAAGTGTCGACTACATCTTTCGTAACAACAATAGAGACGGTATTCTCATCAACATCGACTACCATGGACCCTGGCAGATAGGCAATGGTAAATGGTATCTGTATCATATACTTGGCATCAACTACTCAGCTTGGAGCCGCCACAGCGTTGACTCAGAGCTGAGGGACATTACCACGCCCCGCAGACATTTCGGCCTTGACGGCGGTGCCGGAGTGGCCTTCAACGTATCCTCCACCCTTCGTCTGCACCTACAGGGCAAATATAACTGGGCGCCGGGTAATAGCACTGCTCTATTCAATGCCGGCATAAGCTACATTTTCTGACACGTGTTTTTATCCACAAAAATAGACTGCGCCTACCATCACTGGCTTTGCGCAGCCTACACACACGAATCTATTTGTTAGGTCTTACACTTGTTGATATATAATTACGCCTTAATCTCGGAGCCTATCATCTCCAACTTACACTAAATGTTCCAATTTTGACATGAAAAAATAGCGTGGGAAAACTCTATCAGTTGCCGTCCGCTAATCGAGGCTTCTCGCATTGCCTTTCGTTGTCAGATGGCAACGCAGAAGCCCACGCCGGTTATGTAACATATATACCTACTCCGCCGCTTTCCATCGAACGGCACACGGTATATGGCTTTTTACAGAACCACGAGGCATCTATCGCTGCTCAATCCTGGACAACCAATTGAAATTTTGCGAGAATTCCGATTAGCCAAGAATTAGCGCAGATAAACGCTCTTTTTTCACTATTTTAAACACACTCCCTTAAACCGGAATGCGTTGACAAAATTAATAATTATAATCTAATTATCCAAATAGCAAATAAACTTTACATGGCATTTCCACGCTTAGAAAACAGTTTTCTAATTGCCGCAATACACGCAGCCAGCGGGTGCATCTCGCCGACAGAGATATCGTGATCAGAATCTGAGATCAGATTTGTTGCAGTGTGGCGCGGAGCTCTCTGCTCGGCATCGCAACTCAAATTCATATCCTTTGAGAAGCCTGACATAGTTGAGGTCCGCTCTAAATAATCATAGCGGAGAGCACGAAGCAGTGCCGTTACATAAGTCTCCGGAAGGGTTGGCGGCAAAATATCGCGCACCATCTCTTCAGTTAATGTCCGGGAGTCAGGCAGATGCTTTCCTGTAATTGCAAACACCATTGTGGCCGCCAGTCCATAGACATCCACTTGTGGAATAAAGTGGTCAATATCCCTGTACTGTTCCGGAGGAGCATATCCGGTAATGCAGTTATTGTTGGGAACATCCCATATTTTGCAACCTTGCTCGTCAAAATGCTGCAACGAATACATACCGAAAAGCACCGGCCTTTCAATGCCGTTATGATTCGTGAACCTAATATGGCAAGGATGCACATCGGTGTGTATAGAGTGATTGGAGTGGAATCTGCGCAGAGCCTGGGATATTGGAGCAAGGAGCTGACACGCGTCTTCAATAGCCATCGGCCCGTTTCGAGCCACACGGTCCTCGAGAGTCGGGCCGTCAAGAAATTCCACCACGTGATAAAACGTATTGTTCTCTTCAAATCTGTCTATCACGTTTATTATTGCCGAGTAAGTATCGGCTATCTCGAAACAGAGCCTCGAAGTGTCCTTAAATCCGTTGAGATATCCCTCTACCGTCGGCGCAATATCCTCGGCAGAGATAACGGTTTTCCCGTCAGAGGCACGTTCCGAACAGTATGCCATAAAATGCTCCCGAATCACCACCTCCATAACACGTTGCTGCTCTTCGTCGTCTGTCATCAAGGCCGCCGTGCCGCGATATGTGATTCTCTGAGCGTCGGCCCCAAGGACTCCGGTGATGGTGATAGGATATTTCCCACCATTGAGCATCGAGCCCGGAGCAAGTGACTTAGCTATCGACATAAATAACAATCCAGGGATTATCCTATGGCTTGAATCTTATGAATATCACCGACCACCCACAACACATCACCGGGATGAAACATCAGATCGGGCGAAGGCTGAACATAATCACCGTCGCGCTGCACAGCCACCAACAATGCTTCATAGTCTTCGGCAAGGCTACTTGAGGCCACCGTCTTGTTCACCACCGGGGAATCGTCCGTAAGGCGCACACTTGTAAGTTTCACATCGTCAGGCGCAATGCTCTCTTCACCATCACTCTCCGCCTCAATTACCGGGATAAGATTCTGTATCTCCTCGTCAGTACCAATCACACCGAGGATATCTCCCGGGAAAAGTCGAGCGTCTGCTCCCGGCACCATTATGAGGTGATTACCGCGCTGTATGGACGACACAGAAACTCCGAATTGACTGCGTAGGCCTGAATTTCTGAGCTGTTCCCCAACAAACGGGCAGTCGTAGCTTACGGTCATATATGCGAGGTGCATATTTGCCACCAGATTATTCTTGGCCCCTGTTTTTCGCAACTCTCGTTCGTTGAGATTATCAATAAATCTTGTTTCTATCCTCTCAAGCCTGTTTTTAATACGACGAGAAAAACTGAGTATCATTATCAAAAACAGCGCTACGCCAAGAGTCCAGCCTACAGCTATAGAATACACTGAGCCAAGGAAATAGACTATTATTGCCATGGCTATCATCAACCTCACCACCGTCATAGCTATCAAAGGGACATCAAAACGCGCATTGCAGGCTCTAAGACGCTCACGTTCAGTCTTTTTTGACGCCGGATATGTCAAAGCAAGCAGGAATGGCGACATCACAGAGAGTGATATCATTGAGGCTAACAGTCGGCCCCACGAAGGGAACATCCCGACAAAGAACGGAATGATAAAATGTTCGGCTATGATGGTTAGCGCTATGAGGACAATAGTATAAAGAATCACTCGCCAGAGATAACGGCTAAAAAGCGATTTCCACAGCTCTTTAGCCACACTCTGCTCAGCTGTAGCGGTCTCCGTGTAGCGGTCAATCAGGAAATGCAATCTGCGCGGCAGATGCGATTCTATAAACCTGTAAGCGGGATCGGCCATACGGATAAAATACGGAGTGGTGAACGTGGTCAGCACTGACACGGCTACGATAATAGGATAAATCTGATGGTCAAGCACACCAAGGCTCATACCTAAGGTGGCTATAATAAATGCGAATTCACCAATCTGTGTGAGCGAGAAGCCGCTCTCGAGAGCCACTCTCAGAGTTTGTCCGGTAAGCAACATTCCGAAAGTCCCGAAAAAAATCATTCCCACTATAACAACGCCTGAAAGGATGAGAATCGGGACCCAATACTCGGCAATGACACCGGGACTGACCATCATACCGACGGAAATGAAAAACACCGAGCCGAAAAGGTCTTTCACAGGGGTGGTGATGCGTTCGATTCGTTCAGCAAAACTTGTGCCCGCAAGTATCGAACCCATCACAAACGCACCAAGGGCAAGAGAGAATCCGCAAGCCACTGAAAATACCGCCATACCAAGACACAAGCCCATTGACACAAT